>JBFYZJ010000369.1:0-7604 GCA_041309565.1 Candidatus Krumholzibacteriota bacterium | reverse complement strand
CGCGACCCGGTCGAACTGGGATTGCGCCATTTCGAAGGCGTTGTACGATTTGTCTGCCATTCCGTGCCGTCCTTTCTCGACATGGGTTGTGATCGCTCGACTCAACATAAGATTCGGCTCCGGAAAAGTCAAGGCGCGTGGGGCGAGTTACGAACGCGTCGAACGTTCCAACCACTTGTCTCGTAATGATTTGGAATTCGGTTCTGATCAATCTTTGCGTAGCGGATGCAGCCGTTCCCTCGGGGTCAAACGGCATGGCGTTTCGGTCGTTCTCTCCTGACGGCGAGCTTCGCGAAAGCCCCGGCGGGGAAGAAATAGAGAACGAGAACCGGATAGACGGCGTGCGCCGAGAGCCCCGCCCCCGAAAGCCCCGCGAAAACGAAGATCATGATGTGCATCCGCACGACGTTCGCGTAGGGCATGGACATGTTCGGCCCGCCGGGCGCCCGGAACGCGTTCTTGAAGTCGCCCAGGCGGGAGAGGGCGCTCATCGCGATGAACGGCCAGTAGGCGCGCGTGGTCTCCCCGACGGTCCATCCGAAATAGCGCGACACGAACTCGTCGGCGCCGCCGTACGCGCCGTAGTCCGCGAGCGGGAAAAACATGCTCAGGAACAGTCCGTGAATGAAATGGAACATGCCGAAGTGGATCGTGAAGAAGGCGAGGAGCAGGGCGAATGAAATGCAGCGGCCGAGATAAACGACGGCCGGCGGAAGGGAGAGCGCCGCGAGAAGCGCGCCGGGGCCTCCGGGGGATTTCCCGCCGGGCTCGACGGGCCGCGAGAATATGGAGAGCGCCGAGACGACGATGAACGAGTAGCCGAGAACGAGGCTCGAGATCCACAGGCTCCAGACGAGATCCTTGGCCTGCCACCGCTGGAGAGTCGCTACGACGACCGTTCCGGCGAAGGCCGCGAAATCGATGGCTGCCTCTTTCCGGTCCATGCGCGGCGGTCCTTTCTCCGCGTACGACGGAGCAATCCACCCCACCCGGAGAGCGCATGCAAGGAACGTTCCTCAGGGGCGATTATGTCTTGACAGGAGCGCAACATCCGATTACATTCAAACTTCTTAAGGCTTGTGCTTTGATTTTGCCGTTAAGTACGCGAATCATCCAAACCAGACCAACCGTCACAGGAGGTTCCCATGGCAGAGGAGAAGAAAACCATCACCTCCATGCTCGATGAGCGGCGAGTGTTCAATCCTCCGAAGGATTTCACCGCGAAGGCGCACGTGAAGAGCATGGACGAGTACAAGAAGCTCTACGAGAAATCCGAGAAGGACCTCGAGGGCTTCTGGGCCGAGCAGGCCGAGGCCATTCACTGGTTCAAGAAGTGGGACAAGGTGCTCGATCACAGCAAGGCCCCCTTCGTGAAATGGTTCCTCGGCGGCAAGACCAACATCTCCTACAACTGCCTCGATCGTCACCTCGCCGCAAAAGGCGACAAAACCGCTCTCATCTGGGAAGGGGAGCCGGTCGGCGACGCGAAGAAATACACGTACCGGGAGCTCCATCGCGAGGTCTGCAAGTTCGCGAACGTCCTCAAGTCGCACGGGATCAAGAAGGGGGACCGGGTTAACCTGTATCTCCCGATGATCCCCGAGCTCGCAATCGCGATGCTCGCCTGTACGCGCATCGGCGCCATCCATTCGATCGTATTCGGCGGATTCAGCGCCGAATCGCTCAAGGACCGCATCATCGACGCGGGCGCCAAGCTTCTCGTCACCTCGGACGGCAGCTACCGCCGCGGCAAGGCCGTGCCCCTGAAGACCGGCGCGGATTCGATTGTCGGCGACTGCCCGACGATCGAGAAGGTCATCGTCGTGAAGCGGACCGGTCTGGACGTCGCGATGAACAAGGGCAAAGACGTCTGGTGGCACGAAGAGATGGCGAAGGCCGCGGACACGTGCGAGCCGGAGCATGTCGACGCCGAGGACATCTCGTTCATCCTCTACACGAGCGGCACGACGGGGAAGCCCAAAGGCGTCGTCCACACGACGGGCGGCTACCTCACGTACGTCACCGTGACGACGAAGCTCATCTTCGACATCAAGGACGAGGACATCTACTGGTGCACCGCCGACATCGGCTGGATCACGGGGCATTCGTACATCGTGTACGGCCCGTTGTCGAACGGCGCCACGACGATCATGTTCGAGGGCGTTCCGAGCTACCCGAATCCGGACCGCTTCTGGAACGTCGTCGCCAAGTACAAGGTCAACGTGTTCTACACGGCGCCGACCGCCATCCGCGCGATCGCGCGCGACGGCGACGAGTGGCCGGCGAAGAACGATCTCTCGAGCCTCCGTCTCCTCGGCTCCGTCGGCGAGCCGATCAATCCCGAGGCCTGGATGTGGTACTACAAGAACATCGGCAAGGAGCGCTGCCCGATCGTCGATACCTGGTGGCAGACCGAGACGGGCGGCATTCTCATCACGCCGCTTCCCGGCGCCTTCCCGCTGAAGCCGGGCTCGGCGACCCTTCCGTTCCCGGGCGTTTTCCCCGAGGTCGTGCGCGAGGACGGAAAGCCCTGCGAGCGCAACGAGGGGGGCTACCTCATCATCAA
The DNA here is from genome assembly GCA_041309565.1 of Candidatus Krumholzibacteriota bacterium. GTDB lineage: Bacteria > Krumholzibacteriota > Krumholzibacteriia > Krumholzibacteriales > Krumholzibacteriaceae > SSS58A. Next base: position 5,038 of record JBFYZJ010000369.1, on the reverse strand, counting down.
GAAGCCGTGGCCGGGACAGCTCCGGACGATCTGGGGGGACGATAAGCGTTACCAGGACGCGTACTACAGCCGCTTCAAGGGAGTCTACTTCACCGGCGACGGCGCGAGGCAGGACGAGGACGGCTACTTCTGGCTGATGGGCCGCGTCGACGACGTCATCAACGTCTCCGGGCACCGCATCGGGACGATGGAAGTCGAGAGCGCGCTCGTGAGCCACGAAGCGGTCGCCGAGGCGGCCGTGGTTCCGATGCCGCACGAGATCAAGGGGGAGGGGCTCTACGCCTTCGTTACCCTGACGGGCGGTTTCGAGAAGTCGGACAAGTTGAAAGACGAGCTCCGCAACCACGTCGGCAAGATGATCGGTCCGATCGCGAAGCCGGACAAGATCCAGTTCGCCGATGCGCTTCCGAAGACGCGGAGCGGCAAGATCATGCGCCGGATCCTCAAGGTAATTGCGACGGGCAGCACCGAGGTCGGCGACACGACGACGCTGGCCGATCCGACCGTCGTGACGCATCTTCTCGACGAGCGTCAGTAGGCGAATGATCGAACGGATGGGGCGGGGAGGCGCGCGCCTCCCCGCCAATTCCGCTTGCTATCGAACGGGCGGGAACGTATATTCCCGGTAATTTATTTCCGCATTCTCCCGCAAACGGGGAGCAAACGAGACCGAGGGCTTTTTTGTTTTCAAATCACGAGAGGCGCGTCGTGTCGAAGGCCGTGCCGAAATCGGAATTCGATCTTGGGTGGAAGGACATAGAGCCGGGGTGCGTCGTGAGCCAGCCGGGAAACGCCGCGCAGTACCGCTGCGGCGACTGGCGGTCCATCCGCCCCGTGTGGGATCACGAGAAATGCATCAAGTGCGGCGTGTGCTTCATCTACTGCCCCGACGCCGCGATCCACAAGAACGAGCAGGGCTACTTCGAGGCCGACCTCTACTACTGCAAGGGGTGCGGCATCTGCGTGCAGGAGTGCATCACGGGCTGCATCAAGATGGTCGAGGAGGGGGAGTGATGGGCAAGCGCATCGGCATCGAGAACTCCATCGCCGCCGCCGACGCGATCAAGATGGCGAATGTCGACGTCGTCGCCGCGTATCCGATCACCCCGCAGACCCACATCGTCGAGCACCTCGCCGAGCTCGTCGCCAACGGGGAGCTCGACGCCGAGTTCATTCCCGTCGAATCCGAGCATTCGGCGATGAGCGTCTGCTGCGGCTCCGTCGCGGCCGGCGCCCGCACCTTCACCTGCACGAGCGCCCAGGGGCTCGCCCTCATGAACGAGATCGTGTTCATCGCGGCGAGCATGCGGCTGCCCATGCTCATGATCCTCGCGAACCGCTCGCTCTCGGGCCCGCTCAGCATCTGGAACGACCACACCGACGTCATGTCGGTCCGTGACTGCGGATGGATCCAGGTGTTCGCCGACAACGGGCAGGAGCTCTTCGATCACGTCTTCTTCGCCTACCGCGTTGCGGAGGATCGAAACGTATCGATCCCCGTGATGATCAATATCGACGGGTTCATCGTCACGCACATGATCGAAGCGGTGGAGTACTGGGACGAGGAGCAGGTGAAGCGGTATCTCCCCGATTTCAAGCCGGTGAGCGTGCTGCATCCGGATCATCCGGTCACGATGGGCGCGTTCGGCATGCCGGGGATTTTCTCCGAGGCCAAGAAGAACCAGAACGAGGCGCTGATCGCATCCAAGCCGCATATCATGAAGGCCTGGGACGAGATGGCGCAGGTCATCGGGAGGAAATACGCGCCGGTCGAAACGTACAAGCTCGAGGGCGCCGAGACGGCGTTTCTCACGATGGGAAGCTTCAGCGAGACGGCCTCGATCGCGATCGACCGGCTCCGCGAGCAGGGGCGGCCGGTCGGCCAGATCAAGCTTCGCCTGTGGCGCCCGTTCCCCTTCGACGAGCTGCGGGAAGCGGTCAAGGGAGTCAAGAATCTCATCGTCATCGATCGCGCGATCTCGTACGGCGGCCCCGGCGGCCCCGTCGCGAGCGAGATCCGCGGGGCGCTCTACGGCGAGCCGCGCATGCCGGCCGTCGCGAACTTCCTCTGCGGATTCGCCGGCCGCGACGTGACGCCGGACGATTTCCTCAAGATGTACGCGAAGACCGAGGAGCTCGTGAAGAGCGGGAAGACGATCAAGGAAGAGGACTACATCCTCTACGGAATCAGGGAATAATGGAATCGCTCAACGTATTCGCATCGAGGCTCGTCACGAAGCGGGAGTACTTCGCGCCGGGCCATCGCGCGTGCCAGGGCTGCGCCGAGGCGCTCGCCGTGAGGCTCGTCGCGAAGGCGCTCGGCTCGAACGTCGTCGTGGGGAGCGCAACGGGCTGCATGGAGATCGTCTCCTCGCCGTTCCCGTTCACGAACTGGAACGTCCCCTGGATCCACGTCGCCTTCGAGAACGCGGCCGCCGTCATCACCGGCGCGGAAGCGGCCACGAAGGCGCTCGTCCGCAAGGGAAAGCTTCCCGACAAGGGCACGATCTTCCTCGGCATGGGCGGCGACGGCGCGACAAGCGACATCGGGCTGCAGGCCCTCTCCGGCGCCTTCGAGCGCGGGCACAAGTTCATCTACGTCTGCTACGACAACGAGGCGTACATGAACACCGGCGTCCAGCGGTCCTCGGGGACGCCGTTCGGCGCCTCGACGACGACCTCTCCCGCGGGGAAGGCGAAGCCGGGCCAGGTCACATGGAAGAAGAACATGGCGGAGATCGCCGCGGCGCACAACATTCCGTACGTCGCGACGGCCTGCTCGAGCTACCCGTTCGATCTCATGGCGAAGGTCGAGAAGGCGGCGCGGGCCGACGGCCCCGCCTACATTCACATCCTGTCCGTATGTCCGACGGGGTGGGGGCTTCCGAGCGAGAAGGCCATCTGGATCGGCCGGCTCGCCGTGGAGACGGGCGTGTTCCCGCTCTACGAGGTCGACAAGGGGCGATACAAGATGACCGTGGAGGTTCCGGAACTGCGGCCCGTCGAGGAGTACCTGAAGCCGCAGGGACGGTTTAGACACCTGACGCCCGAGCTCGTGGCGCAGATTCAGGCGCGGGTGAAGAAGGAATACGAGAAGCTTCAGGCGAAAGCCTCGATGCTGTAGGACGCGGCGATGGAAGACAAGGTAAAGGCGATCATCGGGAAGTACGGAAGCGACAAGAGCTTCATCATTCCCATTCTCCAGGACATCCAGCGGGAGTTCAACTACCTGCCCCGCGAGGCGCTCGACGCGCTCTGCGCCAATCTCGGCGTGTCGCAGAGCCTCGTCTACCATCTGGCGACGTTCTACCGCGCGTTCAGCCTCACGCCCAAGGGCAAATACCGGCTCAGCATATGCATGGGAACGGCGTGCCACGTGCGCGGCGCGCCGCAGATCGCCGATCACGTCGAGCGCACGCTCGGCATCAAGCCGGGGGAGACCACGAAGGATCTCGAGTACAGCTTCGAGACGGTGAACTGCCTCGGCGCGTGCGCGCTGGGCCCCATTCTCGTCGTGAACGACGAGTATCACGGACAGATGACGATCGCGAAAACGAGCAAGGTGCTCAAGAGCATCGGCGTGAAGGTTGAGACTGATGAAGAAGCTTAAATCCTCGAACGAGCTCGCCCAGCTGCAGGAGAAACTTCGGAAGGCCCGCGATCCGAAGAAGCCCTGCATCGTCATATGCGCGGGAACGGGCTGTCTCGCCTACGGCACGCAGAAGCTCATCGACAACTTCCGCGCCGAGATCGCGAAGCGGAAGCTCGAAGGAACGATGGAGGTTCGGACGAGCGGCTGCCACGGATTCTGCGAGCGTGGGCCCCTCGTCGTCATTCAGCCGAAGGGTATCTTCTACCAGCGCGTCAAGATCGACGACGCGGCCGAGATCATCGAGAAGACGCTGCTCAAGGACGAGATCATCGACCGGCTCGTCTATCGCGATCCGGCGACGAAAGAGAAATGCATCCACGAGCACGAGGTCCCGTTCTACAAGAAGCAGACCCGTCTCATCTTCGGCATGAACGGTCAGATCGATCCGAAGAGCATCGACGATTACCTCGCGATCGGCGGCTACTCCGCGCTCGCCAAGGCGCTCGCCGGGATGAAGCCCGAGGGGGTCGTCCAGGAGATCATCAAGGCGAACCTGCGCGGGCGCGGCGGCGGCGGCTTCCCGACGGGCTGGAAATGGGATTCGACCCGTAAGGCGACGGGGGAGCCGAAGTACGTCATCTGCAACGCGGACGAGGGGGATCCCGGCGCGTACATGGACCGGAGCATTCTCGAGGGCAATCCGCACGCGGTGCTCGAGGGGATGATCATCGGGGCGTACGCGATCGGCTCGAGCAGAGGATACATCTACGTTCGAAACGAATATCCGCTCGCCGTCATGAACATCACGCGGGCGATCGAGTCGGCGCGGGAGCACGGGCTGCTCGGCGACGGCATCCTCGGGACGGATTTCAGCTTCGACGTCGCGATCAACCGCGGCGGCGGCGCGTTCGTTTGCGGCGAGTCGTCGGCGCTCTTCGCTTCGATCGAGGGACGGGCCGGCGAGCCCCGCCAGAAATACGTGCACGCGACGGACCGGGGGCTCTACGACAAGCCGACGTGTCTGAACAACGTCGAGACGTGGGCGAACGTGCCGCTCATCATCCAGAAGGGCGCCGATTGGTACGGGACGATCGGCACCGAGAACAGCAAGGGCACGAAGATCTTCTCGCTCGTCGGCAAGATCAACAACACGGGTCTCGTCGAGGTTCCGATGGGAATCACGCTGCGGGAGATCGTGTTCGGCATCGGCGGCGGGATTCCCAAGGGGCGGAAGTTCAAGGCGATCCAGACCGGAGGCCCCTCCGGCGGCTGCATTCCTGAGGAGCACCTCGACATGCATGTCGATTTCGACGAGCTCGCCAAGGTGGGCTCCATGATGGGATCGGGCGGCATGATCGTCATGGACGACCGGAGCTGCATGGTCGACGTCGCCAAGTACTTCCTCAAGTTCCTCGAGGAAGAATCGTGCGGCAAGTGCACGCCGTG
>JBFYZJ010000368.1:0-5374 GCA_041309565.1 Candidatus Krumholzibacteriota bacterium | reverse complement strand
ATCCGAGGTTAAAGGCATTCAGGTTCTCGGCCCCCTCGACACCATCCATGGATGCCAGGTTCAAGCCCCCGTCGAGGCCGAACTCGATCTTCCCTGTATTCAGCTTGTCGCCGAAGAGCAATGCGATCAATACCTGACCATCCGCCGGACGACTGCACAGCAGAAGGAAGATAACGAGCAACGCTTTCTTCATGACGCCTCCATTTGCGATCCGACGACGAAATTCCACATGCTCGCGGGATACTCATCGAGGGCGCACTGCGAACCGCTGCGGTTTCCGCGTTGCTGAGCGCTCCATCCATGACCGTCAGGAGCTCGTCGGCCGCAACGATGACGCGGGTCGCAGCCTTGTGTCACCCCTCATGGTCGAGTTGTTTCACACGCTTTGTAACAGGAAATGCGGCTGTTTGTCAACGGCCTCTCGGCCGGGAGGGCCGCGCTTCGCAGAGCGCTCGAAACACGCCGTTTCTACTCCCTCGTCAAGTGCCGGTACCTGATCCGGTGCGGCTGATCGGCGGCGGCGCCGAGGCGGCGGTGACGGTCGGCCTCGTAGTCCGAGTAGTTCCCCTCGAACCAGAAGACCGAGCTGTCGCTCTCGAAGGCGAGGATGTGCGTCGCGATGCGGTCGAGGAACCAGCGGTCGTGGCTGATCACGACGGCGCACCCGCCGAAGCTCTCGAGCGCGTCCTCCAAGGCGCGCATCGTGTTCACGTCGAGATCGTTCGTGGGCTCGTCGAGGAGAATGACGTTCGCGCCGCGCTTGAGCGTGCGGGCGAGATGCACGCGGTTCCGCTCCCCTCCCGAGAGCTGCGAGAGCTTCTTCTGCTGATCGGCCCCCGAGAAGTTGAAGCGCGCGACATAGGCGCGCGAGTTGACCTCGCGGTCGCCGAGGGGAATGAGATCCTTGCCCTCCGATATCGTATCCCATACCGTTTTATCCGGATCGAGGCTCCGGTCCTGATCGGCGTAGGCGAGCGTCACCGAATCGCCGACGCGGATCGTCCCCGAATCGGGCTTCTCCTCCCCCGTGATCATCCGGAAGAGCGTCGTCTTCCCCGCGCCGTTCGGGCCGATCACGCCGACGATGCCGCCGGGCGGGAGCGAGAAGGTCATCCGATCCATGAGAATGTTCTCCCCGAATGCCTTCACGACCTTCTCGGCCTGAATCACGACGCCGCCGAGACGCGGCCCCGGCGGAATGAATATCTCGAGATCCTGCGCGCGACGCACGCTTTCCTGCGAGAGGAGGCTCTCGTACGACTGGATGCGCGCCTTGGATTTGGTCTGGCGCGCGCGCGGCGCCATCCGGATCCATTCGAGCTCGCGCTGAAGCGTCTTCTGGCGATCGGATTCGGCCTTCTGCTCGAGAGCGAGCCGTCCCTTTTTCTGCTCCAGCCACGAGGAGTAATTTCCCTTCCACGGGATGCCCTCGCCGCGGTCGAGCTCGAGAATCCACCCGGCGACGTTGTCGAGAAAGTACCGGTCGTGCGTGACCGCGATGACCGTTCCCGCGTAGCGCTTGAGATGCTGCTCGAGCCATGCGACGGTCTCGGCGTCGAGATGGTTCGTCGGCTCGTCGAGGAGCAGGATGTCCGGCTTCTGCAGCAGGAGCCGGCAGAGCGCCACGCGCCGCTTCTCGCCGCCGGAGAGCACCTTCACGGGCGTCTCCCCCGAAGGACAGCGCAGAGCGTCCATCGCGAGGTCGAGCCGCGAGTCGAGGTCCCACGCGTCGAGATGATCAAGCTTCTCCTGCACCTCCCCCTGCCGCTCGATGAGCTTCGCCATCTCGTCTTCCGACATCGGCTCGGCGAACTTCTCGTTGATGCGGTTGAACTCGGCAAGGAGCCCCACGACCTCGGCGACCCCTTCCTCCACGACCTGCCGCACGGTCTTCGATTCGTCGAGGTGCGGCTCCTGCTCGAGCATCCCGACGGTGTAGCCGGGAGAGAGCACGGCCTGCCCGTTGAACTCGGTGTCGATGCCGGCGAAAATGCGGAGCAGCGAGCTCTTGCCCGAGCCATTGAGGCCGATGACGCCTATCTTGGCGCCGTAGAAATAGGAAATGGAGATGTCCTTCAGCACCTGCTTCGTGCCGTAGAACTTGCTCACACGCATCATCGAGTAGATGATCTTGTCCGGTGCGGGTGCGGCCATGGGATTATTCGTTCCTCCTGTTTCAGCGAATCGCCGACGAGCGATTATATAGAATGGGGGGGCGCATGGGAAGCGCGTAATGCGCAAGGGCGATCGATGAATTCAGGCGCTGGTTATTACGGCTCGAGCTTGAGCTTCTTCATGAGCGCGAAATACCGCGGATCGGAGCGGACATCGTCGAACATCGGCATGAGCCGTATCCAGGGCAGATTCGAGTCACGAAACTCGTATGCCCTATCGAGCCACATGAACGCGCTGTCGGGCTCGCCGAGGGCGAAATACGTGGCCGCAATCGCCACTTGCATTTGCTGGCCCTCCTCTGACTTCCGAATCAAGCCGGCGAGCCTCGAGCGCGCCTCGGCGGTCCTGCCCGCCCGGGCGAGGGCCGGAGCCAATCCTTCTTCGGCAAGGCCCACATCATAAGCCAACAGCTTCCTATACTGCGACGCCGCTTCGTCGAACCTGCCTTCTCCGAATCGGATGCGCCCGAGCAACGCATGGAGCACGACATACGTGCTGTCCATGCCCAGAATCTCCTGAATGATCTCTTCGGCTTCGCGGTACTGCCGGCGATAGATATACTTGTTCGCAAGCATGATCCTCATGCCCGGATTGAGCGGATCGAGCTCCTTCGCGCGGATGCACAGCCGCAACGCTTCGTCGGACTCTCCCATGACATTGAGATACGATCCATAGTATCCGAGCGCCACCGCGCTGTTCGGATTCATGGCGAGCGCCTTTTTGTAGTTCGCTTCGGCGGCCTCCCAGTCCCAATCGTAGGTGAGCTTCACATCGCCGAGAAACGTATAGGCTTCCGCTATCGTCGGATCGATGCTCAGCGCTTTTTGCGAGTAGCTCTCGACGTTTCGGGCGATCTCGCGGGGCGGCACCGAGGCGAGACCGCCGTCGTAGGCCTCGGCGAGAGCGGCATAGGCGAGCGCATACGTCGAGTCGATCGCGACCGCCTGCTTGAGATACTCGATTCCCGTTTCGATATCCGTTTGCACCCACTTATGTACATAATATCGCCCTTTGAGGTACGCCTCGTGCGCCGCGGGATTCACGGGGCGCGACGCGGCGAGCCGCTCGCGTTCCTCGGGCGTCACCGTGACGCGTATCTCGCGCGCGATCGCCTGCGCGATCTCGCTCTCGAGAGCGAGAATGTTCCGGTAGCTCTGCGTGTACGTGTTCGCCCACAGGTGCTTCTCCGGCGCCGCTCGAACGAGCTGCGCCGTGACGCGCACGTCGTCCTGAACGCGCTGGACGGAGCCTTCGATGACGGCGTCCACGTTCAGCTTCTTCGCGATCTCGGGAAGCGACGCTTCGCTCTTCTTGAACCTCATGACGGATGTCCGGGAGATCACGCGGAGCGCCTTGATCTTCGAGAGCTCCGCGATGAGCGCCTCGGTCATGCCGTCGGAGAAGTACTCCTGGTCGGGATCGGCCGATATGTTCTGGAACGGGAGGACGGCGATCGAGGTGATCGGCTTCTCGTGAGGCGAAAAGAGAAAGAGGCGCCCCATAACGATCGCGGCGGCGACGACCGCACACGCCGCGATCGCGGCAGCGATTCGCCGCGACGCTCGCTTCGGGTGGGCCGGCTCGAGAGGCGCTTTCGCGCCCACAAGCTTCCTCCCGCATGACGCGAGGGCGTCGTTCATTCCATCGATATCCCGGTAGCGATTCTCCGGTTTCTTCGCCAGGGCTTTCTCGAAAACGCCACGAAGCTCTCTTGGCGCCTCGGGCAGAATCCGCTCCACATGCAGGGGCTCCTCGTTGATGATCGAATACATCATCGACTGCTCGTAATCCCCCTTGAACGGCAGTTTCCCCGAGATCATTTCGAACAGCACGACACCGAGCGACCAGATATCGGCCCGATGGTCGATCGCCTCTCCGCGCACCTGCTCGGGGTCCATATAGGCGACGGTGCCGAGCGTCGAAGAGGTTTTCGTGAGCCCTACCTGCCCCGCGAGCTTGGCAAGGCCGAAATCGAGAATCTTCGCGACCCCGTCTTTCGTGATCATGATATTCGCCGGCTTGATGTCGCGATGCACGATTCCCCGCGAATGAGCTTCGGCGAGGCCCAGACCGATCTGCATCGCGACGCTCAGCGCTTCGTCCGCGCCGAGGCGGCCCCGCCTGATGCGCTCCTTGAGCGTTTCCCCTTCGTAGTACGCCATGCAAATGAAGAGCTGCCCTTCGCCCGTCTCGTCGATCTCGTGAATGTTGCAGATGTTCGGGTGATCGAGCGCCGAGGCGGCCTGCGCCTCCTGGATGAACCGCGCCTTCGCCTCGGGATCGCGCGTGAGCTCCGGCGGCAGGAACTTGAGCGCGACCGTGCGCTTGAGCTTCGTGTCCTCGGCCTTGTACACGACGCCCATCCCGCCCTCGCCGAGCTTCTCGAGGATCCGGTAATGCGATATGACGCTGCCGCTCATAGGCTCTACCGCAGCTTCCCTTCCGCCAGGCAGCGGAATGCCGGATCGTTCCGCACCGGATCCCATATCGGATCGACGCGGAGCATCGCCGACGTTAGATTCGATGGCACCGACAAGGCCTTTTTGCAGTTTTCGATCGCCTTAACGCGCTCTCCGCACATTATATAGATTTCCGCGAGACCAATGACGAGCACCGGTCCATCGATGGCGTCCGTCGATATCGGCGTCAATCGGACGGCTTCTTCTCCCTCGCGGATCGCTTCCTGTGCGTGACCGAGGCCCGCGTAGGCGTACCCGAGCATGCTGTGATAGAAGGAAAGAGAAACGGACAAAGGATTGGACCGGATGATCCGTTCATAGTGAACACGCGCCGAATCGTAGCGCGCGTTCGCCGAACGGTGATCGCCGATCGCATCGTAGGATATCGCCCGGGAAAGGTGCGTCAAGGCGACGGCTGCGGGCTGCTGGCGGCGAAAACGCTCGATCGGCCCCGATTCGAACTCGTCGAACACGTTGATCAATATTTCCGGAAATACGCGGAGGTGCGTACAGAAGCCCGGCACTCCGGTGACGTACACGGCCGCGATATCGTAGGCGTCCGCGCGACGCACCATCTCGGACATGAAGCGCTTCGCGCCAATCACGTCGCCGTCGCGGGCGAGAAGCACGTTGGCTTTTCCGGCGTATCCGTATGCCACCTGGGGTGCGAGTCGAATCGTCTCGTCGTAGTCCCGCTCCGCCTCGTCGAAGCGGCGCATGAATGTTCTCGTAATGCCAAG
>JBFYZJ010000367.1:0-6311 GCA_041309565.1 Candidatus Krumholzibacteriota bacterium | reverse complement strand
CGCCCTTCGCTCCCTCGAGCGCCGCGTCGACCGCCGCGATCCGCTGGTCATCGGGCAGCTCCGACGCGCGCACGAGGAAATACCGCAGCACCCGGCGGTCGACCTGCGGATCGTAGCTCATCTGGATGATCCGGAGGCCCTGCTTGAGCCGGGGGATGTCGCGTTCCTGGTAGCCGGGCTTCCGCTCGAGATCGCTCTTCGTCTTCTCCTCCGACCAGCGCTCGAGCGTGTTGGCGGCGCGCATCATCAGGCAGCCGAAGTACATCTGGCCGATAATCATGTTCTTGTCGCGGTAGGTCTTGAGATCCTCGTGGAGCGCGGCGATGCCCGGGAGCACGTCGCCGTATTTCGTCTTCATGTCGGGGCTCATCTCGAGCCATTTCGAGAAGGCCTGCTCGCTGTTCCGCTTCTTCTCGAGGAGACCGCCCTTCTTGAATCCCTCGAGCATCCCCTCCCAGTTCTTCATCGAGTTGTTGAGCATCTGGTCGAACTGCGCGACCTTGATCTCTATGTCCTCGCCGCGCTTCGCCTCCTCGCCGAGAATGGCGAGCCAGTCCTTGAACATCGCGATCCGCTTCGGGTAGAAGTACTCCTGCATGTTGGCGACCGCGTAGGACGTGGCATGGCGGCTCGTCTTGCCCGGATAGCCGACGATCATCGTGAAGTCGTTTTCCTTGAGGCTCTTCGTCGACATGGCGAGGTGCACGGCCGGCTTGTACGGCACGTTCTCCTTCGCGTAGTCGGCGGATTTCCCGTCCGGCGCGACGTACGCGCGGAGGAACGAGAAATCCCCCGTGTGGCGGGGCCACATCCAGTTGTCGACGTCGCCGCCGTAGTTGCCGATGGACGCGGGAGGCGCGTAGGCGATGCGGACATCCTTGCACACGAAATAGGTGAAGAGCTTGTACTGCATCCCTTCGTAGAACGAGACGACGCGGCACTCGACGTCGCGCGCCTCCTCGCCGAGCTTGACGATCTCCTTGATCCGCTTCTCGACCGCGTTGAACCGGTCCGCGTCCCCCATGCTGTCGGTGACCGCCGAGAGCACCTTCCGGGTCACGTCGTCGATCGAGACGAGGATCGAGGCCCGGTAGCCGGGCGCCGGGATCTCCTCCTCGTAGCTCGCCGCGCTAAAACCGTCGGCGATATAGTTGTGCTCGGCCGTGCTCGTCCGCTGGAGCGCGCCGAAGGCGACGTGGTGGTTCGTGAGGATGAGCCCGTTCGCCGAAACGAACGAACCCGTGCCCCCGCCGAGGCTCACGATCGCGCGGGCGACGCCGCCGCCGTTCGGATCGTAAATCTGCTTCGCCGAGAGCTGCAGCCCCATCGTCTGCAGATCCTTCCAGGCGAGCTTGTCGAGATTGTCGATGGGCCACATCCCCTCGTCGGCGAGGAGCGTCGCGGGAAGAGCCGTCACGATCGCGGCGCACAGCAGCGCATAGAGTCTGACACGCATGAACGAACCTCCTTCGGGAACCATATCTCGAATCGGCCGAGAATTATGGTATGATAACACTCCACGGAGGGGTTCGACAATGGAGATTCGCGGGCGGGATCCCTCGGGCGCCGCGGGGGGATGGTGTCCGGGCCGGACGCCGGCGGCGCTCAGTACTCCTGAAGCACCTTCTCCCACTGCCGCGCGAGCTCGAGCTTCTTCGTGACGAGCTCGACGATCTGCTGGTTGGTGCTCACTTCCTTGAGCTCCTCCCACTGGCCGATCGCCTTCGCGACGTCGCCGAGGCGGGCGTGCAGGTACCCCATGATGAACATCGCCTTCTGATTCTCGGGGCGCAGCGCACGGGCCTTCGTGAGGTAGATGAGCGATTCGCTCAGCTTGTCCATCTTGTAGTAGATCTCGCCGAGCATGCGGAGCGCTTCGAAGCACTCGGGATCGATCTGGGCCGCTTTCTCGAACTGGGCGGCCGCGCCTTCGAGATTGAGCCTGCCGTAGTGCTCGCGGCCGCTCCGGAGAAAATCCTCGAGGCGTCCCTCCGTCCCCGCCGCTCCCGGAGCGGCGGCGGTCTCCGCGTTGACGAGCTCGATGACTCCCATCACGACGAGACCGTAGATGAGCTTGCTCGTCGAGAAGAGGTCTCCCCCGGAGGCGTCGTTCACTTCCTTGACGGAGCGCTTCCCGTCGATGAGGGACAGGATCTCCCATTCGCGGGGCTTGAGGTTGAGGCGCTGTCCGTCCTGCCCGACGGCGCTCAGCTTGAAGATGGAGTGGCGCGAGGGCACCTTGCCGCTGATATTCGACCATTCGTCGATCCGCCGCGCGCCCTCGAGGATGAGGTTCTCCGTGTTGAGCGGTATCACGATGTCGCGCCGCTGGTCGATCTCCTCCTCGATGAAGCGGCATTCCCCGCGGTCCCATTTGAAGATCTCGTAGACGCAGTCGCGGATGCAGTTCGCGAGGAAGTTCTCGAGGTGCCCGCGGGCGGCGATATGCTCCCCCTCGAGGCAGTCGACGAGCGTCGGGTATTTCGGCAGCGCGTTCTCGATCCTCGCGACGGAGCCCTCGTCGATGACGCCCCAGTCGGCCAGCAGCGTCGAGATCGTTTTCGGCACCCGATCGTGAATCACGGCGAAGCACGTGTCGCCGCTCCGGAAGATGATCTGCGCTTCCTTGCCGTCGGGACCGTCGGTGACGATGAGACGTCCGGTCTTCTTGTTGATATGGAGCAGCTGGAAGAGATCGAACAGCCCCAGTTCCTTGATCGACGATTGTATGGTCATATCCGATCATCCTCTTCGACGGCGATATCGGACAGCGCCTCGATGAGCGCCTCCGATGAGTCGTCCGCGGATGACGGCGGAGGGGCGGACTTCGATCCGGCCGGCGTGCACGACGAACCCGCGGGGGCGCCGCCCGGTTTCGCGGGGGCGCCGGCGCCCTTCCCACCGGCCTTCTTCAAGCCCGATTCGACGACCGACATGAGCGATTCCTTGATCTTGTCGAATCTCCGCGCGATGCCGCACTGGAGCAGCTCGACGAGCTCGTCGCCGGGCTCTCCCGCCATCTGCGCGGCGATCTTCGCCGGATTCGCGCGCCGGCGCTCGTCCATCGTGAGGAAGAACCCGAGACCCGTGTATATCGGCGAAATCTTCGCCGCCTCGAGCACGGCGTTGATCGCGCCCTGGAAATCCTCCTCGCGGAGGCAGATGAGCGATTTTAGATAGAGGGCGTCGCTGTGATTCTTGTCGAGCGAAAGCGCGCTCTCGATATCGAACAGCGCGAGCGTGAGGCGGTTCATTTTGTAGTTGAGGATCGCGTGCTTTTCGTAGAGGAGCGGGCTCTTGCCCATGAACGCCTCGAAGCGCTGGATGAGATTCTCCGCCATCATGTACTCTTCCTTGTGCAGATGGCAGGTCAGGAAATTGTAATTGAGCTCCTGGTGGTAGATCTTGAGGTTCAGCCCTTTCTTGAACATCCGCTCGGCCTCTTCCTTGAGACCCGTCTGGTAGAGCAGCACGCCGAGGTTGTTCATCGTGTCGGCGTCGGCGGAGTTGAGCCGAAAGGCCTGGAGATAGCAGAGTCCGGCTTCGAAATACGATCCCTGCAGGTGATATACGCACCCGAGGAGACGGAAGGCCTCGACGTTTTCGGGATTCACCTCGAGCGTCTTGAGGAACGCCTCGGCGGCGGCGTCCAGCGAGCCTTCCCCGATATGAATCTTGCCGATTTCGATGTGGACGCGGTCGCAGTCCGACATGTCCCCGAGCGCCTTCTGGAACTCCTTGAGCGCTTCCTTCATGAACCCGCGCTCGCGGTACGCCATGCCGAGGGTGAACGACGTGCTCTCGAGGCTCGCGACCTCCTTGCACGCGCCGTTCCTCGCCGCCTCCCCCGCGGCGCCCGTGCCGGCGTCGGAGAGGGCGAGGTTCGCCTCGGCGTTCTGGAACGACGGATTGAGGCGGGAGGCCACGCGGCTCTCCTCGAGCGCTTCCTGGAGCTGCCCGTTGTCACCGTACGCGAAGGACAGGAGGAAATGGGACCGCCAGTAATCGGCGTCGAGCTTGATCGCCGCGTTGAGCTCGGCGATCGCCTCGTCCGTCCGGCCGAGGTTGTAGAGCACCTCGCCGAGGTCCGTGTGGAAGACGGCCGACTTCGCGAAATGCTGACCGATGTACGTGTAATGCTCGAGGGACTGCTGGTGAAGCCCCTGCGCCCGGAGCGTGATGGCGAGATGGAAACGCGCCATCGTATGCGCGGGGTTCTTCTCGACGACGGCGCCGAGTATCGCGGCGGCCTCGCGGAATCGCCCCATGTTCTGATAGCTCACGCCGAGGCGCAGCATCGCTTCGAAGTTCTCGGGATCGCGCGTCACCTCGTCGCGCCAGTGGCGGACGTCCTCGTCCTCGAGACCCGTCTCCGCGAACACGTACCGGAGGTTCTCCCGCGCCAGATCGAACTTCGGATCGACCTTGAGCGCTTCCTTGAACTGCTCCATCGCCTCCTGGTACATCCCCTTGCGGAAATAGACCACGCCGAGGTTGTTGAGCGCGCCGGGATCGTTCCGCTCGACGCGGGAGGCGAATCCGAGGAGAACTTTCCGTTCTTCATCCCTCAGTTCGGGCATGTCCCTGTCCTTTCACCGGACCGTCAGGCCGTCGGCACTTGGTTGAACAGCCTCGCGATCACCTCGACCACGCGCGCCGCGTTGAACGGCTTGATGAGGAAGTCCTTCGCGCCGGCGGCGATCGCTTCCTGCACGAGCGCCTGCTGTCCGAGGGCGCTGCACATGACGATCTTGGCCTTCGCGTCGGATTCCATGATTTTGCGGACCGCGTCGATCCCGTTCATCTCGGGCATGATGATATCCATGGTCACGAGATCGGGGCGAAGCTCCATGAATTTCTCCACGGCCTTGGCGCCCGTATCGGCCTCGCCGACGATCTCCATGCCGTTCTCGACGAGAATGTCGCAGATCATCTTCCGCATGAAAATCGCGTCGTCTACGATGAGTACTCTGAGTTTCACGGGGACACTCCTTTCGTTCAATCGACTCCAATGGCTTCAAAAATCGTGTCGAGGGATTCCTGCGTCGGAACGAAGAAGAGGAATCCCTTGCAGCCGTTTCCGTTGAGCGTAAACGCGGTCTCGAGGACGAGCGCGTAATCCGACTCCATGCTGAGGTCCACGAGCACCGAATCCATGACGGCGCCGAGCATGTCGTGAGACACCTGCGGCACCGACTGCATGAGCTTCTTCTGGACGAACGTGGAGAGCGCGTTCAGGTAGCTCCCGCACATGATGTTCCCGATCTCCTTGAGGACCGAGAGCGAATACTCGTCCCACAGCTTCTCGTCCGTCTGGACCTTCCCCGTCGCGAGCTCGACGAGCCTCGTCGCCTCGGGATGCGGAAAGATGAGGAACATCATGCCCCGGAACCCGTCGCCGTACCCCTCGAGGTACACGACGGACACCATCGACTCGGGGCCGTTGAAGAAGTTGTAGATGATCTTCACCGGAATGAGATCGACGCTCGTGATGTTGACGTCGATCCGCTTCCGCAAGAGCTGCGCGAGCCCCGTGACGGCGTGCCCCGCGCCGATGTTCCCCAGCTCCTTGAGGGCGTCAATTCTCAGAAACGACGGCCGTTTGATCGGACTCATACGTGCACCTTCCTTCGAAGAGGATGTGTGGATCCCAGATGAACGCCACTTTGCCGCTTCCGAGCACCGTTGCGCCCGATATCCCCCGCAAGCCTCTGAAGAGCGGCGGTAAAGCCTTGATCACGATATCCTGCTGGCCGATGATGCCGTTCACGACGACGGCGATGCGCCTCGTCCCCGTATCGACGACGACGACCTTCGCGTAGCGCCCGTCTCCGGCTTCGAACGCGCAGCCGAGAATCTCGCTCGGCATGACGACCGGAATGACGCCGTCATCCGTAGGCAGAACGAGATCCCCCCGGACGGTCTTGAGCGAGCCCTGCTCGAACCTGTTCGTCTTCTTGATGTATTCGATCGGGAGCGCGTGAACGTCCGGCCCGACCGAGAACAGGAGCGCCTTGATGATCGAGAGGTTGATCGGGAGCAGCAGCGTGCAGGTCGTCCCCGCGCCCGGAGCGGTCCGGATGCGGATCGAGCCGCCGAGCGAATCGACCGTCTTCTTGACGATGTTCATGCCGATGCCGCGCCCCGAGAGCGTGTCGACCGTTTCGGCGGTGCTGAATCCCGCCGTCGTGATGATGCGGCACACGTCCTCCTCGGTGAGGTCGGCGGCTTTCGCCCGGCTGATGCCCGACGCGGAGGCCGCGCGCGCCACCTTGTCCAGATTGATGCCGCGACCGTCGTCCGAGACCTCG
>JBFYZJ010000366.1:0-2649 GCA_041309565.1 Candidatus Krumholzibacteriota bacterium | reverse complement strand
CGCGGGGCCGGGAGGATAGGTGATATAGCCGTGAATCTCGAGACCGTCGCGCGCCTTGAACGAGATGGGCTCCATGCGCGCGAGTGTGTAATCCCTCAGCCCGGATATCTCGTCGAAGAGGAACGTGCCCTGTCCCGTCCGCCGATCGTAGAGGTAGTAGGACACCGGGGCGTCGTCCTTTATATACGCGAGCACCCAGGTCGAATCAGCGGCGTCCGTGCTCAGAAATTCGAAATCCCCCCGGTCGAGCTCCGCGAGGGCGCCGAAGTCCCGCGCGAGCGACTGGTCGAGAATCCTCCATTCGAGGCGCTCGCCGAGGAACGCGACGGCCTGGATCTCGTCCGTGTCGACATGGAAGAACGCGGAGAGAACCTCGCTCTTCGGATCCTCTGCGATCACCCTCGTGGAGCCGTCCGCGAAACGGAGCTCGACGAGTCTGCCCGTGTTGAATCCCCGTGCGTCGAGGCAGTATATGCCCTCACCGTCGCGCGTGAAGTGAAGACCAGAGCTCGATATCCGATCCTCGGCGTTCCACGAGCACACCGTCACCCACGGGGATCGCTCGTCCTTCCGCACGATGAGATCGCTGCTCCAGTCGGGTCCCGCCGTCAAGGCGGCCCGAACCTCCAGGTTCTGGTCGGCGATCCACCGCTGCACGAAGCCGGGATTCTTCGCGACGAGCGCGAGCTCTCCCGTTTCGATGTCGAGGCGATACGCGTCGCCGAAGGCGCGATCCGCCTTGTGCATCTGAATAACGATGTGGCGCGGGCGCCGCCGGTGATAGGCGACGACGCTCACCTTCACGCTGTCGAACGGGGTGAAATCCCTGCTGTCGCCGGTGTCCACGTCGACGCCGTAGAGACGCCAGTTGTCGTCTCCCTTGAGGTCCTGGATGTACATGATATGCCGGTTGTCGTACGCCCAAAAATACTTCGCGATCCCGCGGTCAGCGTCGCGCGTGACGGCGCGATCGTCCGTCGCGCCGATCGTCTTCACCCAGACATTGAGTACGCCCCCGTACGGCGCGACGTACGAGAGGCGCTTCGCATCGGGAGATACGGCGGCCATCGCTTTCGTCGGGTTGCCGAACAGGATCTCGGTCGGAATGATCTTCGGCTCGTTCTTCGAGCAGGACAGCGCCCCGAGGGCCGCCGCGATGCATACCATTCCGATGAGCGAACCGGTTATTCCCTTGGACTTAATCACCACGGAGATCCTTGCCTTTCGCGCGGCGCGTGATGCGCCTCGATCGCATTGTAGTGGGGTGCCGTGGGAACGTCAAGCCTTACCTGTTTAATGCCCGGCCTCAAGGAAAGTTTCAAGGAATTTCAACGAACGCTCGACATACATCCGCTTTCGGTCGACCCGGCGCGCCCGCAGGGCGGGCAGAATGCCGAAATTGACGTTCATGGGCTGGAACGGGCTTCGTCCCTCGCTGCAGTGGCGCTGGAGCGAACCGAGCAGCGTCTCGGCCGGAAAGAGGAGCGGCGGCGGCGCTCCGTCGATGAAGCGCTCGGCGCTCCGCGCGACGAGGACGCCGTTCGCGATCGACTCCATGTATCCCTCAACCCCGACGATCTGCCCCGCGAAAAAGAGCCCCGGACGCGTCCGGGACATCTGGTTTTCGTCGAGCAGCCGTGGCGCGTCGAGAAAGGTGTTCCGGTGGACGGACCCCCACCGGAGGATCTCGGGCGACCGGAATCCCGGCATGACGTCGAGCAGCTCCCGCTGGGCGGCGCGGGTGAGCCTCGTCTGGAATCCGACGAGACCGAACAACGTGCCTTCGACCGTCTCCTGGCGCAGTTGGACGGCGGCGTACGGCTCGCGCCCCGTTTTCGGATCGACGAGCCCTTTCGGCTTGAGCGGACCGAAACGCAGGGCGTCGTCCCCCCGCGCCGCGATCACCTCGACGGGAAGACAGCTTTCGAAGCAGCGCGTTTGCTCGAATCCGTGCTTCTCCGTCTTCGGCGCCCGTTTGAGAAAGGCGACGAGCCTCGTGTATTCGTCGGCGTCGAGCGGTATGTTCCAGTAGTCGTCCCCCCCCTTGCCGTAGCGGGAGGCCCGGAACGCGCGCCCGGTGTCGATCGAATCGACGCTCACGGAGAGGGAAATCGCGTCGTAGAAATACAGATGATCCGAGGCGAAATGCTCCCGAAGCGCCGCCGAGAGCGAGTCGGAGGTCAGCGGTCCCGTGGCGATCACGGCGCAGGGAGGGAAATCGAGATCGCGCTGCTCGCGCCGAGCGAGCTCGATATTCGGATCATCCTCGATTCGCTGCGTGACGGCGAGCGCGAAGCGCTCCCGGTCGACGGCGATCGCGTGCCCCGCCTGCACGCGGCATCCGGACGCGATCTCGAGCAAGCGGCAGCCGATCCTGCGAAGCTCCCGTTTCAGGAGCCCCGACGCCGTTTCCGGATCGTCGGATTTGAGTGAATTGCTGCAGACGAGCTCCGCGAGGTAGGGCGTCGCGTGCGCCGGGGTGGGCGGGCCCGGGCGCATCTCGACCAGCCTGACGCGCACGCCCCGGCCGGCGAGCTGCAGCGCGATCTCGGAGCCGGCGAGCCCGCCGCCGACGACCGTTACCTCCCGCTTCAGAGCGAGACCTCGTGCCGGCATGACGGGCACCTGAGGTACCGGCCTTTCTTCGCG
>JBFYZJ010000365.1:0-3721 GCA_041309565.1 Candidatus Krumholzibacteriota bacterium | reverse complement strand
GACCACGACGCTTCCCAGGCTCACGATCGTGAAGATCTGGAGTCCCCGCCGGATCCGTTGTCGTGATATCTGATAGCTCATTCGACCCCGTTTCTCCCCTTGCTACGAATAATAGGTGCCGCGAGTTGCGAAGGTAAAGAGAATTCTCCGCTTCCCTTGACATGTTCGATGATTATTTATAGATTTATTTGCTGCGGGTTACGGCGCTCGGACGGCTGCTGCAATCCATGCAAAACGCACCCTGCGGGAGGGCCTGATGATCCACGTTCAGAACCTCACGAAGCGATACGGCGCCACCGTCGGCGTCACTAATCTCGATTTCAGAGTCGAGAAGGGAGAGGTGCTCGGTTTTCTCGGACCCAACGGCGCCGGGAAAACGACGACGATGAAGATGCTCACGTGCTACCTCCCCCCGACCGACGGCACCGCGAAGATCTGCGGATTCGACATTGTCGAGCAGTCGATGGAGGTGCGCAGACGCGTCGGGTATCTTCCCGAGCGCAATCCCCTCTACCCGGACATGACCGTGACCGGCTACCTCGATTTCGTTGCCCGCGTCAAGGGCGTCAGGCCGCCGGCGCGCCGCGCTGAAGTGGAACGGACGATCGAGCGATGCGGACTGCAGCAGGTTCCCCGCCGGACGATCGGAACGCTCTCGAAAGGGTATCAGCAGCGGGTGGGCATCGCGCAGGCGACGCTGAGCGATCCCGAGATACTCATCCTCGACGAGCCGACCCTTGGACTCGATCCGAAGCAGATGATCGAGATCAGACAGCTCATCAGGGATCTCGGGAAGGAGAAAACGGTGCTCCTCTCGAGCCACATCCTTCCGGAGGTGAGCCAGGTCTGCAACCGGGTCATCATCATCAACCGCGGCTCGCTCGTCGCGGCCGACACGCCGGAGAACCTCCGGTCCCGCCTGGCGACGACGTCGGTTATCCGCGTCGCGCTGCGGGACGAGGGGGACGCGCTCGCGCGCGCCTCGCGGACTATCGCGTCGATCGCGGGCGTCGTGGCGGTCGACGGCGCCCCTCCCGGCCGCGGGACAGGACGCTTCTCCGTTACCTGCGCTCCCGCTTCCGACCTCCGCGAGACGATCGCCCGGGCCCTCGTCGCGGCGGGGCTCCCGCTGCTCGAGATCTACCGCGAGGAGCTTTCCCTCGAGGAGATATTCCTGCAGCTCGTCACGGAAGAGGTGAGCTCGAATGGGTAAGCTCTTCGCCGTCTACCGCAAGGAGCTCCAGCACTACTTCCAGTCGGTCACGGCGTACGTCGTGATCGGGAGTTTCCTCGCCCTCTCGGGATATTTCTTCTACAGCATTTTCAGGTACTACAACTACCTCTCGTACCAGGCGGGACGCGAGCCGGGCCTCGCGGCGAGCCTCAACCTGATCGAAGGGGTCATGCGGCCGCTCATGGGAAACGTGAGCGTCGTGCTCCTCTTCGTGCTGCCCCTCTTGACGATGCGGCTCCTCGCCGAGGAGCGCAAGCAGGGCACCTTCGAGCTGCTCTTGACCTACCCCCTGAGCGATTTCGAGGCCGTCATGGGCAAGTATCTCGCCGCGCTGACCGTGTTCGGCGTCATGATCGCCGGCACGCTCCTCTACCCCGTCATGCTCGCGGTCTTTTCGAATCCCGAGCCGGGCCCCGTCTTCACAAGCTACCTCGGGTTCTTTCTGATGGGAACGAGCTTCATCGCGATCGGAATCTTCTTCTCCTCGCTCACGAGCAGTCAGATCGTCGCGGGGGCGGCGACCTTCGGCGTTTCGCTCCTCTTTCTCGTGATCGGATGGGCGGCCCCGTTCGCCGGCCCCACCCTCGCCAGTATTCTCTCGCAGTGCTCCCTCCTCGAGCATTACGACGCGTTCTCGAAGGGGATCATCGACCTCCAGGACGTCACCTACTACGTCTTTCTCACCGGGTTCTTTCTCTTCATGACGCTGCGATCGCTCGATTCGTCGCGCTGGAGGAGCTGATGATGGAACGGCTCAGAACGATCTTCACCCGTATCGGATTCTCCGGCGTCAGGACCGCGGGAGCGAAGCGCGGCGCGCGACTCGGGATCAACGCCGCCGTCTCGATCGTCGTCCTCGCCGCGATACTCGTCTTGCTGCAGACGCTCGCCGCGCGCCACGGCGGCTCGTTCGACTCGACGGCGAACCGGCGATTTTCCCTCTCGTCCCAGACGGCGAAGATCCTCGACCGGCTGTCGCGCGACGTCGTGTTCACCTGCTTCTTCAAAGCGGATTCGCCGGCGCGGACGACGGTCGCCGACCTCCTCGACGCATACGCCGGCGAGAATCCGCGCGTGCAGTATTCGTTCGTCGATCCGGATAAGGATCCGGTCACGGCGAGACGGTACCGGATCAGGAACTACGGCACGATCGTCGTCGAGAGCGGGGACCACGAGGAGCAGTTCTCGCAGGTCACGGAAGAGAAATTCACGAACGCGATTCTCCAGGTGACGCGCGATACGAAAAAGATCGTCTGCAGCCTCACGGGGCACGGAGAGAAATCGATCGACGACGCGCAGCCCGAGGGGCTCGGCGGCCTGAAAACGGCGGTGGAGGCCGAGGGCTACCAGATCAGAAACCTCATGACCCTGCGCGACTCGATCCCCCCCGATTGCGCGATCCTCCTGATCGCCGGTCCCGAGCAGGACCTCTACGACGCGGAGCGCGGAATGGTCGAGCGGTACCTCGCCGCGGGCGGAAGCGTTCTCCTGCTCGTCGATCCCCTCGTCGACGTTCCGCGGATCGAAGGCATCGCCGCCGCGTTCGGAATCGAGGTCACGAAGAGCATCGTCGTGGACCGCATCGCGCGGCTCGTCTCCGGAAACTACCTCACCCCCGTCGTCAACCAGTACGGGAATCACGCGATCGTCGCCGATTTCAGGCTCGCCTCCTTCTTCCCGCAGGCCCGCGCGATCATCGCCGCGGCGGTCAAGCCGGCGGGGACGACGATCGACGTGCTCGCGTCGACCGGCGCCTCCGCGTTCGGCGAGACGGATCTTGCCGGGGTTCTCGAGGGACGAACGCAACTGGAGCCCGATCGCGATCTGTCCGGCCCGCTCGGCGTCGCAGCCGTGGCGAAGAAGGAAATCGCTCCGTCCCCGGCGCGGAACGGGGCGTCCGGCGGCGAAAAGCGCCACGGCCGCATCGTCGTTTTCGGCGACAGCGATTTCGCGAGCAACGCATACCTCGACCTCTCCGGAAACAGGGATCTCATCCTGAACGCGCTCGGGTGGCTCGCCGAGGAGGAGGATCTCATCGCCGTGCGCCCGAAGGATCCGGTGAGCCAGCCCGTCGTTCTGAACATGCGGCAGGGGAGGGTGGTGTTCTGGCTCCCCGTCGTCGTGCTGCCCGCGATGGTCGGCTGCGCCGGCGCGCTCGTGCTGCTCCGCCGGCGCCGCTCCGCGTGAGAAAGGACCGGAATGAACTTCAAGGCGACGACATGGATTCTCATCGCGGCGCTCGCGGCGGTCGCCGCCTACTTCTTTTTCGTCGACGAGAAGCACCGCGCCCAGGAGGTCGCCGAGCGCTCTCTCGGGAGAACGCTCTTCACCTACCGAGCCGAGGAGGTCGAAGGATTCGTCCTCGTCAATCCGAAGGGAGAACGCATCGAGGCCGTTCGCGACGGCGCCGGCTGGAGGATCGTCGCGCCGGTCGAGACGCCCGGCGCGGGGCCCGAGATCTCGTCGTTCGTCGCCCAGATCGTGCCG
>JBFYZJ010000364.1:0-2799 GCA_041309565.1 Candidatus Krumholzibacteriota bacterium | reverse complement strand
TACGTTGTGGCTACTTGGCTGCCTTGATATTCTGCTCGTGCGCCCATGCCATCGAGGCATCCGAGAATTGGAGTTTCATCCAACCTTTTTTGTTGGAGAGTGCTTCCCCGACCTCGCCCTTTCGTGACTGGCTTTCCTAAAATCGTGGACCGTGATTTTGTCTCACCTCTGCTTGAAGACCTTGTGTTTCGGGTCGCCGCCCGAGATGAGGTAGGCGAGCAAATCGGATAACTCATCCTTGTTCATCAGGGCGATCGTCCCGGGCGGCATCATGGAGATCTGCGAGGGCTCGACGTTTGCGACGTCGCCCATGGGAGTCTTGGTGTGCACGCTGAAATCGTAGGGATTTGCGGCGATGGCGATTTCCTTATCGTTGCGGTAGATGATTCGTCCGTAGAGCTGTCCGCCTTCTTTCAGCGTGATCGTGCTGGCTTGGTATTGCTCGGAGATGGACTGGCTGGGCTCGGAAATGGCGACGAGAATATCCGGGATCGAGTAACGCTTGGCGACCGAGCCGAGGTCGGGGCCGGAGTAACCGCCGGCGCCTTCGAAGCGATGGCAGGCCACGCATCGGCCGGCTGAAAACATCTTCTTGCCGTTCTCGTAATCCCGGTTGGCGAGCTCGGTTTTAGACAGATCCTTTGCCGTCTCCGTAGTCCATCCGCCGGGCGGGCCTTTCGGCAACGGCAGCTTGCTGAGATCCACCGCGGCGACATCGCCAAGCAGCCACAAAACCGCAGATGCGTCCTTCGGCGCAAGATGCTCGATGGCGTCTTTTCGGATCGCGCGGATGTAGCCGATGAAGCTCTTGCCGCCGCTTTTCTCCAAGCTCTCGTTGAGCCACCCGAAGTAGAACTTTCGGTCGTCGAGCGTCCAGCCGGACTGAACGCGGCGGATGGAGTAGGCGTATTGGATATTCTGCGTGTTGGGGGTGTTGGTCATCGTTTTGAGGACGGCCTCTCCGTATTCGTGCCGCGCGAGCATCGCCTTGTCGTAGGCCATGGTTTTGGTCTGCGTGACCTTCATCAAAGCGACGGTCTTGCCCGCTACTTCGGGCGCGTCCAGATAGCTCAGCACCCGGCAGAGTTCGGTGTTCAGCGTTTCGTCCTGGGCGGGGTAAAGCGGGTTTAGCTTGGCGATGACGGCAGTGATCTCGGCTGGCGACGGCGCGTTCAGGCGCATGAAACACAGCGAGTAGGCGCGGAGCAGAGCGAGCCGGTCGTCGTTCTCCAAGCTCTCGAATGGAACGCCGTTGAGCTTTTCCAGCACCCGACTCGACAGCGACTTCTCGGCGTGACGGCAAAGCGCGATGGCCGCGTAGATGACGGCGCGTGGATTCGATTCCGAGAACGCCTTGTCCTGCCACAGCTTGATGTCCTGATTCTCGATGGCCAGGCGCGCTGCGTAGCGGATGTCCCGATCAGCATGCGACAAATAGGGCCACGCCTTTTCGATCGCCTCGAACCCGCCGCTGCGGCTGCCGTGGAATGCTTCGAGCGAATGACGCAAATCTCTGAGCTTCTGATTCGCGACCAGGCTCTTCTTCGGCCCGTCACGATGCGGGCCGGTGTAGCGGACGCGGTAGAGCTTCGAAGCGGTGTTGCGGCCGCCGACCAGGAAATACATGTGCCCATCCGGTCCGAAGCGCATGGCGGAAATGTTCAGAGGTGTGCCGTTGAGGAACTCCTTCTTGGTCCCGGTATAGCTCGAGCCGCTCTCTTCCATATCGACTGTGTAGATGGTCCCGAATGTCCAGTCGCAGCAGAACAGTTTGTCTTGGTAATAGTCAGGGAAGTTCGAGTGATGGCCAAAGCCAAGTCCGGTCGGCGAACCCGGGCCGATGTTGATCACCGCGCCGTTGCTATCGGCGAAATACTCCGCCCATTTCGCCGAGCCCGCGCGCGAGCCGAACTCGCTGGCCGAGGTGACGTGGTTGACGCGCGTCGGCCGATACCACGGGCTGCCGATGTCGAACTCAAGATCCGAATCGTAGGTGAACAGCTCGCCCTCGCGGTTGATGGCGATATCCACGGAATTGCGCAGGCCGGAGGCGATCATTGTCCAGTCCTTGCCGTCGGGCGAGATCCGACAGATCCAGCCGCAGGGCGCCTTGATGCCCACGGCATGGCCTTGAGGGTCGGGCATCGACTGCAGCAGCGAGTCCTCCTGCCAGACACTCGGTTGCAAGCTCGGCACCCCCTTTGGCACCCGCGAGTGGTCGCCCGAAACGAGATACAGTCCCTTCCCGTCCTCGGTCTTGATGATCGAGTGCGCGGAGTGTTCATAGCCCATCTCCAATGGCTTGATGAGCGTGAACTCGTCATAGGTGTCGTCGCCATCGGTGTCGCGTATCCGATAAAAGCCCTTCATCGAAGACATATACAAACTGTCGAACGCATACAGAAACCCCAAGGCACCACCCACAGTGCGATTGCCCCATTGGATCGGGACATACGGAAACCCCTTGAGACCCTCGACGCTGAGCTTCGAGCTAGGATCGCCGTCCTTAGCCAAAGTGACGCGAAACACGCCTTTGTCATCCTGATCCGAAACGATGATCCGCCCCTTCGGATCAAAAGCCATCGCCACCCAAGATCCCTGCGCGGTGGGGACGGAGTAGAGCAGTTCCGCTTCGAAGCCTTCGGGCAGCGTGATCTGCGTGTCAGGGTCGAGGACGTAATTGTCGTCGTCCGCTCCGGCATGGCCGACGATGGTCGAGAGGAGGAACAGTGCCGCGAGTTTTTTCAAAAGGGTCGTTGTCATTAGTGAGATCGCTGTTGGTCAGGGGCGACATGCGTG
>JBFYZJ010000363.1:0-4276 GCA_041309565.1 Candidatus Krumholzibacteriota bacterium | reverse complement strand
GACTACAATCCGTACGCTTCGTACGGCGCGTCGGTCTTCTTCTACGATCCGTTCTGGTGGGGATTCGGATGGAGCTGGGGGTGGGGCTACGACTGCTGGTGGCCGTAGCCGTAATAGGGGTCGTAGTACCCGCAGTAATAGCCCGAGCCGCAGCCCCCGTACGGATAGTACGGGTATCCGTAGTACGGGTAGCCGCAGTAGTAGGAGGGATAGTACGGCCACCAGCAGTCGTAGCCCCACCCCCAGCTCCATCCGAATCCCCACCAGAACGGATCGTAGAAGAAGACCGACGCGCCGTACGAAGCGTACGGATTGTAGTCTTCATACGAGATCGTCATGTGAACATCCGTCCCACCCTCGTCCTCCTCGTCGAGCCACGAATCGGCGTAGCTGTCGGACGAGTAGTCGCCGCCCGTTCCCGCGTGCTTGACGTCGTAGAGCGGCGGATAGGGATACTGCGGCTCGTTCGCGTAGGCGATCTCCTCGATGACGATCTCGGGGCATTCCATCGCGTACGGATCGGGGAGCTTCTCCGGACTGTGGCACTTCGCGCACAGGTACCGCGGGTACTCGACGCGCTTGTTGACATAGAAATGCTCGAAATCCGTCGCGGGGGGATCGTTCTCGGCGTCACGGACGATCTCGTCGTCTATCGCGTTGAAGGCGAGGAAAGGATCGCTGTCGATGCGCAGCCGCTTCTCCTCGGGAAGCCGGTCGCCGCGCGCCAGGAAGTAGAGCTCGTCCTCGTCGAGCCTTCCCTTATCGGCGACCGCGACGGCGTGAATGTACTCGATCCCCGTTTTTCCGCTCGTTTCCCAAACGACGTTCTTACCCGGCGGAGGCAGGAAGGTGGTCGTGTTCGCCTTCGACAGCACGGGACGCCCGTCCTCCGGATAGAGGAGGTGGACATAGCCCTCGGCGTCGATGTTGTACACGACGACATAGGCGTCCTGCGTCGTCTGGAACAGGAGACGCACCTCCTTGCCGGCCCGGTACACGCCGTCCTTCTCCCCGAGCATGGTGACGCTCACGGAGAGATCGCCGGATACGGCCGTCCCGGTCATCGATTGGTTTTGCTGGTAGTCGGCGGCGCCGGTTCCCGTTGCGGCAATGAACATGCTGAGAACGGCAAGAAGGAAGAGGAATGTCATTCGTTTCATTACGCTCGCTCCTTCGCCAGGGGTGGTGACCATTTTTCTACGTCGGCGGGGACTCGGACTCCGAGTGCCCGTATTCATCCTCATTAGTATTATACTTCTCCCGGACGCATTTAACAAGCCAAACGCAGCTTTATTTCTCCGCGTCGGAGGTTATATTTACGGGAGACGAGGGGCGCCGGGTTTCGCGAACTGATCGCAGGCGATCGGGCGCGGCGAACAATGTAACTTCATGGAACGCTTAAGACTAAGGCGCCATGAATATTCCGAAACATGCTTGACCGACCGCGGGCGCTATAGTAAGTTGCCCGAAGACGCCATTCAAGGAGGACGAATATGGGGTTCGAGGGGCCTGTCGCGTTCCTGCAGATATCGGGAAAGCTGTCCGACGTCATATTCCACGGCGGGACGGTGGGGAACGGTATTCTCCTGATTCTCACGGTGCTTTCGGTCGTTTCCTGGACGATCATGATAGAGAAATTCCGCTACTTCAAGCGCTCGCGCCGGGAGACCGCGCGCTTTCTCGAGCACTTCGCCTCCGAGCGCTCATTGCGCTCCATCCATGAGCGAGCGGGCGCGTTCGCCGCGAGCCCCGAGGCGCGGCTCGTCTCCGCCGTGGCGGCCGAGCTCGAAAAAGGGGAGATCAGGACGAGCTCGGCGCTCGACAAGCTCATCGAAGCCGAATCGATCGCCATCATGTCGACGTGGGAAACGTATATTCAATTTCTCGCAACGACGGCCTCGATCTCGCCGCTCCTCGGACTCTTCGGCACCGTGTGGGGCATCATGGCGGCGTTCCTGAGCATGGGCGCGCAGGGCTCGGCGAGCCTCTTCGTCGTCGGTCCGGGCATCGCGGTGGCGCTCATCACGACGGTCTTCGGGCTCGGCGCGGCGATTCCCGCCGTCGTCGGATACAACTACATCCAGCGCTCGATCCGGGGCAAGGAGGACGAGGTCGCGGCCTTCTCTCTGCGCTTCCGCAACCGGATCGTCGAGCGGACCTACGTCGAGCTGCACGAGGGGGCGGGCGGAATCGCCCGCGGCGGCGATCTCGTTTCGCCGTTCCTCGGCGCGAAATGAAGGGATGCGGCCATGAGACGCACGCGCTACGTTCCGCTCGCGGAAATCAACATCACGAACCTCGTCGACGTGACCATGGTGCTCCTCATCATCTTCATGCTGACGGCGCCGTTTCTCCAGGCCGGGGTGAAGCTCCGGCTCCCGAAGGCCGAAGCGAAGCAGATCGAGGAGCAGGAGGGGGTCACGGTATCGATCGACGAGGACGGGAAGATCTTCATCGACGAGAAGGCCGTGGGATGGGACGATTTCACCGCGGAGTTCCGCGCGGCGATCGAAGCGACGGCGCCGCGTGTGTTCCTGCGCGTCGACAAGAACGTGCGGTACGAGGCGGTGCTCAGGGTGATCGCCCGCATCAAGATGCTCGGCATAGAGGATCTCGGCCTCATCGCGGAGCAGGAAGAGAAGAGACGTTGAAGCAGCGGGGAGGGGAAGAATGAGGCTTTCCCTGGTCATTTCCGCGTGCGTTCATGCGATCGTGCTGGCGGCGCTCGTGTTCCTGGTTCAGACGGTCCCCAAGATGCGCCTCCCCGAGGGAGTCTACTCGGTCAAGATCCTCCAGCCGTTCGTCGGCTCGGGTCCTTCGTCCGCCGCGAAGACGGAAGGCGAGAAAAAGGACGCCGTCGACGTGAAGGAGCCGAAGGAACCCCCCAAGAAGGCGGAGGAGAAGATCCCCGTGCCGAAGAAGCCCGAGGCCAAGAAGGAAGGGGACACGAAGAAAGAGACCGACGCGAAGAAGGAGACGCCGCCGAAGGCGGAGGAAAAGGCGCTCGGCGTCACCGTCGGCGAAGGGGACGGGACCGGTATCGCAGTCGCCGCGGCGAGCTTCCCGTTCGGCTACTTCCTCGCGGCGATCGAGCGCCGCGTCTCGGAGAACTGGTTTTCGGCCGTTTCGGAGGGAGGGACGGGGCTCACGTGCGTCGTCTATTTCCGGCTCATGCGGGACGGGAGCGTCTCCGACGCCCGTGTGGAGACGAGCTCGGGCAACGGCTACTTCGACCGGGCCGCCCTGAGAGCCGTCAAGAGCGCGTCTCCGTTTCCGCCGCTCCCGCGCGCGTTCACCGACTCCTATCTCGGAATCCATTTCACCTTTGTCCAAAAGGATTGAGCATGATTCGTCTCGTCACGGCGCTCGTGATGCTCTGCGCGGCCTCCCTGCCGGCGCTCGCGCAGACCGATATCTATCTGAAGACCGAACGCGGAGGGCGCGGGAAGATCCCCATCGTGGTGAAGGAGATCGTGGCCGCGTCCCCGCGAGAGGGCTCGGCAGCGGCGTCCGTCACCGGCGTGATCCGGAGCGATCTCGATTACTCGGGACTGTTCGAGACGCTGCCTCCGGACGTCGCATCGCGCGCGGAGGGAAAAACGGCGGCGGCGAGCGCCATCTTCGAGGGGAGGCTCTCCTCCGAGGGAGGGAGCTATATCCTCGACGCACAGCTCATCGATTTTTCGAGCAGGGAGACGATATTCAGCAAGCGGTACCGGGTCGCCGCGGACGCGGCGAGATACCTCGCCCATACGGTGAGCGATGAAATCGTCTATTTTCTCGTCGGGGAGCGGGGCGTGGCGACGACCCGCGTCGTCTTCAGGAGAGCCGACGGGAAGGCGAAGAATCTCTATATCGTCGATTACGACGGATACGGCGAGCGGCGGATCACGAAGGACGAGATTGTGATCTCTCCGCTCTGGCTCGACCGGAACAGGTTCTGCTACTCGTCGGACCGCCGGAGCAACTGGGACTGCTATATCGTCGATCTCTCGAAAGGGACGAAGCATCTGTTGACGTCGTGGCGCGGGATCAACATGGCGGGAAGCTGGTGCGCCGGGCGCGGAGAGATGGCGATGACGCTGAGCGTGAACGGGAACCACGAGATCTACGTGCTCGACGCGACGGGGAAGGTTCTCCGGCGCCTCACGAGAAATCGCGCGATCGACATTTCGCCGTCATGGTCGCCGAGCGGATCCGAGATGGCCTTCGTATCCGATCGCGGGGGCACGCCGCAGATCTACGTCATGGACGGATACGGCGGCTCCGTGCGTCG
>JBFYZJ010000362.1:0-2649 GCA_041309565.1 Candidatus Krumholzibacteriota bacterium | reverse complement strand
GGATGATCTCCGGATTGTGCTCGTTGATGAGCACCGTGTTGCCGCGCTCGACGAGCTCGTCGAGGACGCGCATGAGCAGCTTCACGTCCTCGAAGTGGAGCCCCGTGCTCGGCTCGTCGAGTATGTAGAGCGTCTTTCCCGTTCCGACCTTCGCGAGCTCGGCGGCGAGCTTCACGCGCTGCGCCTCCCCGCCCGAGAGGGTCGTCGCGGATTGCCCGAGGCGGATGTAGCCGAGCCCGACGCTCCGGAGCACCTCGAGCTTGCGGACGATCTGCGGGATGTTCGCGAAGAACTCGCACGCCTCCTCGACCGTCATGTCGAGCACCTCGGCGATGTTCCGGTTCTTGAAGGCGATCTCGAGCGTCTCCCGGTTGTACCGCTTTCCCTTGCACTCCTGGCAGTGCACGTACACGTCGGGGAGGAAGTGCATCTCGACCTTGATCATGCCGTCGCCGCGGCAGTTCTCGCAGCGCCCCCCCTTCACGTTGAAGCTGAAGCGTCCCGGCTTGTAGCCGCGCATCCGCGCGTCCGGCAGCCGCGTGAACAGATCGCGGACGGGACCGAACACGCCGGTGTACGTCGCGGGGTTCGAGCGGGGCGTGCGCCCGATCGGCGACTGGTCGATGTCGATCACCTTGTCGATCCGCTCGAATCCCTCGATCCGGTCGTGCGCGCCGGGGAGCTCCGGCGTCCGGTGGAAATGCCTCCCGAGCGCGCGGTAGAGGATGTCGTTCACGAGGGTGCTCTTCCCCGAGCCCGACACGCCCGTCACGACGACGAGCTTCCCGAGCGGGATCGAGACGTCGATGCCCTTCAGGTTGTTCGCGCGGGCGCCGCGCACGACGATCGCCGTTCCCGTTCCCCGTCCCTCGCCGCTCTTGAGCGCGAACCGGCTCTCATCCTTGAGGTAGTGCCCCGTGAGGCTCGCCGGCGACTCCGCGATCTCGGCCGGGGTCCCCTCGACGACGACCTCGCCGCCGCGCTCCCCCGCCCCCGGCCCGAGAGCGACGACGTAGTCGGAGGACAGGATCGGGTCGCGGGCGTGCTCGATGACGATGACGGTGTTCCCGGCGTCCCGGAGATCCTTGAGCGTCGCGATGAGCCGCGCGTTGTCCCGGTGATGGAGCCCGATCGACGGCTCGTCGAGGATATAGAGAACGCCGACGAGCTTGGAGCCGATCTGCGTGGCGAGCCGTATCCGCTGCGCCTCCCCCCCCGCGAGCGTTCCCGAGGACCGGTCGAGGGTAAGGTACGTGAGCCCGACGTTCGCGAGGAAGCTGAGCCGCGACGAGATCTCCTTCACGAGCGGCGCCCCGATGAGCGCGCTGTTCCCCGCGAGCGCGAGGCCGGCGAAGAACTCGATCGCGCGCTCGATTGTCATCGCCGAGACCTCGGCGATGCTCTTCCCCGCCACCGTCACGGCGAGGCTCTCGGGCTTGAGGCGCGAGCCGCCGCACGAGGGGCACGGGTGCGACGTCATGAAGGTCTCGATCCAGCGGCGGATCGCTTCCGATTTCGTTTGATGGTACCGGCGGCGCAGGTTCGGGACGATCCCCTCCCACGCGGTGACGTATTCCCCCCGCCCCCGCTCGAAGTCGTACCGGACGACGATCTCCTCGTCGCTCCCGTCGAGGACGGCCGCCTGCGTCCGCTGCGGGAGCGATCCGAACGGCTCGCCGAGCGAGAAATCGAATTTCTCGGCGAGCGCCTCGAGGCGATACCGGAACCAGTTTCCCTTGAGCGGACCGATCGGCGCGAGCGCGCCGGCGGCGACGCTCAGCGACGGATCGGGTACGACGAGCTCCCGCGCGAAATCGATCTGCGTGCCGAGGCCGTGGCAAAGCTCGCAGGCGCCGTACGGCGAGTTGAAGGAGAACATGCGCGGGCTCACCTCGCCGAGGCTCTTCCCGCAGTACGGGCACGAGTACTCGAGGCTGAAGAGCGACTCCTCGCCGTCCCGGATCGCGAGGACGACTCCCCCGCCGACCGCGGAGGCCGTTTCGACCGAATCGGCGAGCCGCCGCTCGACGCCCGCTTTTACCTTGAGCCGGTCGACGACGACCTCGATCGTGTGTTTCTTCGTCTTTTCGAGCGCGAGCCCCTCCCCGAGCTCCCGGACCGCGCCGTCGACGCGCACCCGCGTGAATCCCTCGCGCATGAGCTTCGCCAGCAGCGCACGGTGCTCCCCCTTGCGTCCCCGCACGACCGGAGCGAGGATCTCGAGCCGCGTCCCGTCCGCCGCCCCCCGCAGCCGGTCGACGATCTGCGCGACCGTTTGGCGCGAGATGGGCCGGTCGCAGCCGGGGCACCGGGGCTCGCCGACGCGGGCGAAGAGCACGCGGAGATAATCGTGGATCTCGGTGATCGTGCCGACCGTCGACCGCGGGTTCCGCGACGACGTCTTCTGGTCGATCGAGATCGCCGGGGAGAGCCCCTCGATGCTGTCGACGTCGGGCTTCTCCATCTGCTCGAGGAACTGCCGCGCGTAGCTCGACAGCGATTCGACGTAGCGCCGCTGCCCCTCGGCGTAGATCGTGTCGAACGCGAGCGACGATTTGCCGGAGCCGCTCAAACCCGTGATGACGACGAACCTGTTTCGCGGGATCGTGACGGTGATGTTCTTGAGGTTGTGATCGCGCGCTCCGCGCA
>JBFYZJ010000361.1:0-2594 GCA_041309565.1 Candidatus Krumholzibacteriota bacterium | reverse complement strand
TGACCTCGGAGGTCTCGGCGCCGGCGGCGAGCGCGCGGCGCACGGTGCGCTCGGCGAAGCCCTTCATCTCGTCGCTCGTCACGGCTCGCATCTCCTCCTACTCGTGGATCTCGCTTCCGCCCACGGTGATTTCCGAAATCTTGACCGTCGGCAGGCCCACGCCGACGGGAACGTGCTGCCCCTTGCCGCAGGTCCAGCGGCCGTCCGAGATCCGGAGGTCGTTTCCGACCATCGTCACTTTCGAGAGGACGTCGGGGCCGTTTCCGATGATCGTGAGGTTCTTGACCGGCGCCTGGATCCTGCCGTCCTCGACCAGGTAGGCCTCCACCGGCACGAACACGAAATCGCCGTTCGAGATGTCGACCTCGCCGCCGCGGAACGATTTGCAGTAAACGCCCCGCCTCGTCGAGCGGAGGATCTCCTCGGGATCGCTTTCGCCGTTCGCGAGGTAGGTCACGGTCATCCGCGGCGCCGGCGGATGGCGGTACGATTCGCGGCGCCCGTTTCCCGTCGGGGGGACGCCGAACAGCGCGGCGCTGATGCGGTCGTGCATGTACCCGCGCAGAATTCCCTTATCGATGAGAACGGTGGACGAGCTGATCGTCCCCTCGTCGTCGAAGTTGATCGAACCGCGGTCGTTCGGGATCGTGCCGTTGTCGATGACCGTCACGAGGTCGCTCGCGACCTTGTGGCCGACGCGGTTTGTGTACGCCGACGTTCCCTTTCTGATGAAATCGGCCTCGAGCGGGTGGCCGACCGTCTCGTGCAGGAGGACTCCCGACTCGGCGTGGGAGAGGATGAGCTCCATCGGTCCCGCGGGGGCGTCGACCGCCCCGAGGAGGAGAATCGCCTGCCGCGCGGCCTCGCGGCCGTGCTCCGCCGGCGACGTCCGCGCGGTGAAATACTCGACGCCGATCCTTCCGCCGCCGCTCGACGTGCCGACCTGACGGTTCCCGTTCGTCTCGGCGACGACGTTCACGACGAACCGGAGCATGGGGCGCATGTCGCGCAGGATTCTCCCGTCCGATGTCGCGATCAGCACCGCGCTCAGGTCGTCCGCGATCGAGACGCTCACCTTCACGATGCGGGGATCGAACTCGCGCGCGGCCCGCTCGGCCTCTTCGACCCACGCGATCTTCCGCTTCAGGGGCGTTCCGGTGGCCGGCTCCTCGATCGGATAGCGGTTCGCGAACGGCACCCCCCCGAGCGCGGCGGGGGGCACGATCGCCTTCGAATCGGCGATGGCCGCCGCCGTGAGCGCGGCTTCCTTCATCTTCTCGAACGAGGCGTCTTCCGTGTAGGCGTATCCCGTCCCCTCGCCGTTCACGACCCTGATGCCTATTCCGTGCGCGATCGCGAGCTCCCCCTGCTTGACGATTCCTTCCTCCATCGTGATCTGGCTGAGCCGCGTGTGCTCGAAGAAGAGATCGCAGAAGGATCCGCCGCGGGAGAGCGCGAACGAAAAGATCTTCCGCATCGTCTCCTCGTCGACGCCGAAATGGTCCGTATAGGGAAGCAAAATCTCCTACCTCCAGACGGGGAGACTCGCGTGCTTCTGTTGCTCGTCGGCTATTGAAGCGCTATAATAAAAGGGAACGGGCGATTTGGAAAGGATAATTCTGGCGCACCTTCGGGAAAACCGCATGAGAGCAGCACGTCTCGTTTCCATCCTCGCGTTCGCCGTCCTGGGAGCGGCTCGTTTCGCCGCGGACACGCATGCCGCCGAGGTCATCGTCGATCAGGTCGAGGGCTACCGGCTCGAGCGGCTCGTGCGCGCGCTGAGCGGGGCGGATTCGATATTCTCCGGCTCGGAGCGGACGAGAATCGCCACGAGGCACGCGCTCGCCCCCGGCATGGAGATTGTTCGTCGCTACCTGCTCGAGGAGATCCGGGACGCAGGCTACGAGCCGACATTCGGGAGGTTCATGCTCAACGTCGCCGTGCCCGACCTGACGGGAGCCGCGCTTTCGGCCGCGGGGGACACGATCTGGATTGCGGATACCGATGGAAGGATCCACCGGATGACGGGCTTCGACGGATGGTCGACGGACGACCTGCGCGGGAACGTCGGGCATATCGTGTGGGATCTCGAGCGCGATCCGCGGGGGAGGCTCTGGGCGGCGGTCAGGCTCAGGGGCTCCGCGAACGGCGCGCTCTTCGTTTCGTCCGACGGCGGCGCGAGCTGGAGCGAGCGGGCTTCGGGAGCGAACGTTCTCTCGCTCGTGTCGGTCGCCTTTTCGAACGACATGTTGGGAATGGCCGGCGGCTCGAACGGGACACTCGTCAGAACGGCCGACTACGGCGAATCGTGGTCGCCGCTCGACCCCGCGGCCTTCGGATACTGGGCGATCAACGGAATCGCGTCGAGCGGTCCGATGCGCTACTGGCTCGTCACCGATTCGGGATACCTGTACGAGACGGAGGATTTCGGGGCCACGTGGAGCAGCCGCCGGCTGCAGCCCGGGAACCTCGCGGGGATCGCCTTTTGCGGCGAGCGCTCGGGGGTCGCCGTCGGGAGCGGAGCGGCGTTCTACACGAAGGATGCGGGAGCGACGTGGCATTCCGTTTCCGTGGCGACCGACTTCACCGCGGTA
>JBFYZJ010000360.1:0-2702 GCA_041309565.1 Candidatus Krumholzibacteriota bacterium | reverse complement strand
GGACGACGGCACGATCTTCCTGCCGCTCGCGACGGTGCAGAAGATATTCCATCAGGAAGGGGCGCTGACCGGCATCGGGATCAAGGTCAAGAGCGAGGCGGACATCGCGGCCTTCGAGGAGCGGATGTACCGGCTCCCCGACGTGCAGGTCGTGAGCATGACGCAGGTCAAGAACACGATCATGACGCTCATCTCGACCGCGAAGGTGATGGTGCTCTCGATCGCGCTCATCGCGATCCTCATCGCCGTCGTCGGCGTCGTGAACACGATCCTCATGTCGGTCATGGAGCGCCGGCAGGAGATCGGCATTCTCAAAGCGATGGGCGCCAAGGCGCGCGACATCTTCCGGCTCATCTGGATCGAGACGGTGATTCTCTGCGTCGCGGGGGGCGTCCTCGGCTGCGTGATGGCGCTCGGCACGGCGAAGCTCACCGAGGTGCTCATCCGGCAGCTCCTCCCCTACGCCCCGAGCGGCGGGCTCGTCACGATCGACTACCCGCTCGCGCTCTTCACCCTCGGCGTGGTCACCTTGATCGGGCTCCTGAGCGGCCTCTACCCCGCCTGGCGGGCGGGAAGCGTGCGGCCCATCGAGACGATCAGAAGCGAGGTGGAATGATGAGCGGCGCCATGTGCCCCACGATCACGGCCGATCGCCTCATGAAGATCTACCGCCGCGGCGCCGAGGAGATCCACGCCGTCGACGGCGTCTCGCTCGAGATCGGCGAGGGAAGCTTCGTCGCCTTCATCGGCCCGTCGGGCTCGGGGAAGACGACGCTCATCAACATCCTCGGCTGCCTCGACAATCCCACCTCGGGGCGCCTCGAGCTCTGCGGCGAGAAGATCTTCGACGAGGGCGTGACCCTGAGCGAGGGGAAGCTCACCGACATCAGGCGCGAGCTCTTCGGGTACGTGTTCCAGAAGTTCTACCTCATCCCGACGCTCACCGTGCGGGAGAACGTCATGCTCCCGTTCGCCTTCTTCAAGAAGCCCGGCGCCGAGGCCGAGGTTGACAAGGTCATGAAGCTCCTCGGCATCGAGAACCGCGCGGGGCACCTGCCGGGGGAGATCTCGGGGGGCGAGATGCAGCGCGTCGCCATCGCGCGCGCCCTCGTCAACAAGCCGCGCATCCTGCTGGCCGACGAGCCGACGGGGAACCTCGACGCCAAGCGGAGCGGCGAGATCGGGGAGATTCTGCGGGAGCTCAACAAGAAAGAGGGGCTCTCGATCGTGCTCGTGACGCACAACATGGAGCTCGCGAAGAACGCGGACCGCATTATCGAATTGCGAGACGGGAGGCTGATATCATGAAGCTCATGGTTCCAGTGATGATCTTGATGCTCGCGCTCGCCGCGGGTGCCTTCGCCCAGCAGACGCCGTCCACGGCTCAGAAGCTGGTCCCGGGCAAGACAGCATCCCACGCGGGCGCGCTGGTGGAGGAACCCGTCTATAACGACCTTCCCTCGGCCGGCAAGAAATGCTGGATCGGCGAGACCCACTACTTCAAGTGGAAGTGGGACAAGAAGCCGAAGCTCGGCACCGCGATTCTCATCGTCCAGATCTTCGACAAGCAGAACAAGCGCGTCACGGACTGGGAGATCACCGGCTTATCCGACATGCCCTCGATGCGCGGCGCGCACCACTCGGGCGAGGTGTTCTTCCTCCCCAACAAGAAGAACGACCTGCTCCTCCCCGTGAACGTCGTCATGCCCGGCGAGTGGGAAGTGAAGCTCGTCTTCTTCAAGGACAAGGAGCCGTTCTACCGGGGCCGCATCCTGTTTAAAGTCTGACGGGCGTGAGCCCGTTGAAGAACGCCCACCGGCGCAGGAGCCCGAGCTCGAACGGCTTCGGATCCCGATTGCACACGCCGCGCGCCTGCACGATCTTCCGCGCCTTGTTGTCCACCTCGACGGTCAGCGCGCGCACGGCGTCGCAGCGGAGGGACCAGATGGAGCTCCTGCCCTCCTTGATATCGATCGCGTAGCAGCTCACGCAGTGGCGCATCCGCCTCCCCTCCTCCATGAGATCGTGGGCGAGAAGGATCTCCCGCATCGTCCACACCTGATCGAACGGGATCTTACCGTTGAGCTTCTTCCTGAACACGTACCTCCTGCCCTTGTACCCGGAAGGCTTGAAAACGAGATTCTCGAGCTTTTCCCGGATGGCGAGATCCCGGTGCCACTGCTCCATGGCGCGCAGCGCCGACCGGTAGGTGCGCCCCTTGATCGAGTAATAGGGATTCCCCTCGCGCATGTTCGCGAAGTAGTCGATCAGAGGGCCGATCTGGCGGCGATCGATATCGCTCTGGCGGCAGAGCCAGACGATCACTGCGTCCCAGAACGGCTCGTAGTACCCCTGAAACTCGCGCCCCAGCTTGGTGGCGCACACCGCCCTCGCGATGCCGATGTCGCCGCCGTTCGCGCGGACCTGCGCATGCCGGATCCCCTCGAGAAAGCCCGTATCCGGCGGCATGTGCATGAAGAGGTGGCACAGGTGCCGCGTCATCTTCACGGGAAAGCCGACCTGGCGGAAGTGCCGGTAGGGGCTTTCCCCCCGGGCGACCGCCAGAAAGAGCTGCTTCTCGTAATAGAACGCCCAGGGGGAATGCCAGCCCCCCATGAAGGACGAGTAGAGAAAATCGGGCACGGGATAGGTCACGAGGAGATGCGCGACGAGCGACTTGAAGATCGAATCCCGCGAGCGCC
>JBFYZJ010000359.1:0-9055 GCA_041309565.1 Candidatus Krumholzibacteriota bacterium | reverse complement strand
TTCGTGGCGTTGATGACCTGGCTGCCGGCCCTCATCGAGCCCGAATAGACGCGGAGGAAGTGGAGGCGCCCGACGTACTTGTCGGCCTGAACCTTGAACACGAGCGCCGAGAAGGGGGCGTCGTCCCGGGGGGGCCGCTGCTCTTCCTTCTCGGTGTAGGGATTGATTCCCGTGGTCGCTTTCACGTCGCTCGGGCTCGGGAGGTACGCCACGACCGCGTCGAGCACCTTCTGGACGCCCTTGTTCTTGAACGCCGATCCGCCGAGCACCGGCACGATCTTGTCGCCGATGACCCCTGTGCGGATCGCCGCGTGAATCTCCTCGGTCGTCACCGGAGTGGCGTGGACGACGTGGTGCATGAGCGTATCGTCCACGTCGGCGAGCGCGTGCATGAGCTGATCCCGCGCCGCCTCGGCCCGATTGAGCTCCCGCGCCGGAATGTCCGTTTCGCGGAACGTCGCGCCGAGATCCTCTTCGTCGTAATAGATCGCCTTCATCGAG
This sequence comes from Candidatus Krumholzibacteriota bacterium, assembly GCA_041309565.1. Taxonomy (GTDB): domain Bacteria; phylum Krumholzibacteriota; class Krumholzibacteriia; order Krumholzibacteriales; family Krumholzibacteriaceae; genus SSS58A. The sequence goes on along the minus strand of JBFYZJ010000359.1, from coordinate 8,554 downwards.
ACCAGGTCGATGACGCCCTCGAAGGAGTCGCCCGATCCGATCGGCAGCACGATCGGCACGGCGTGGGCTCCGAGCCGGTCATGCATCATCATCACGGCGTTGTCGAAATCCGATCCGACACGGTCCATCTTGTTGACGAACGCGATCCGCGGGATGTGGTACCGGTCGGCCTGCCGCCAGACCGTCTCCGACTGCGGTTCGACGCCGCCGACGCCGCAGAACACCGCGACGAGGCCGTCGAGGACGCGGAGGCTCCGCTCGACCTCGACCGTGAAATCGACGTGGCCGGGCGTGTCGATGATGTTGATCCGGTGATCCGCCCACTCGCAGGTCGTCGCCGCCGACATGATCGTGATCCCCCGTTCGCGCTCCTGATCCATCCAGTCCATCACGGTGCTGCCCTCGTGCACCTCGCCCATCCGGTGGACCTTGCCCGTATAGAAGAGAATCCTCTCCGTCAGGGTAGTCTTGCCCGCATCGATGTGGGCCGCTATCCCGATGTTGCGGACCTGTTCTAGAGGAATCTCTCTGGTCATAAAGCCTCTCCGCGCCGGGGCTTCCTGACGACGCCCCGCCTGGGGAGGCGAGAAGCGTCAGGTGAGCCGCTGGCGGCGGGTGTCGTTAAGCAACGTCTGCTTGTTCATCAGTTGTGTCCCTCACCCTCGTCGGAGCCCGCGTGAGCAGGCCCCAATCCGGATTTGCCCCAACCACCCAGCCAGAAAAATCTATTCGAACCGGCTGAGGGCAGCCGGTCGATCCAACCTACCAACGATAATGCGCGAAGGCCTTGTTCGCCTCCGCCATCTTGTGCGTGTCTTCGCGTTTCTTGATCGAGGGCCCCTCGTGCTTGTAGGCGAGGAGGAGCTCGGCGGCAAGCCGTTCCGCCATCGTGTGTTCCGGCCGCACGCGCGCGTAGCCGAGAATCCAGCGGAGCGCGAGCGCGAGGCGCCGGTCGGAGCGGACCTCGATGGGCACCTGGTACGTGGCGCCGCCGACGCGGCGGGACGTCACCTCGAGGACGGGCTTCACGTTCTCGATCGCCTTCCGCATCACATCGAGACCCTTCTGCCCCGACTTCTCCTCGATGATGTCGAGCGCGCCGTACACGATTCTCTCCGAAGTGCCCCGCTTGCCGCGCTTGAGCACGTAGCTGATAACGCGCGAAACGAGGGCGTCGTTGTACTTCGGATCGGATATAACGTCTCTTTTTACTACTTCTCGCCTGCGTGGCATCGCATTAATCTCCCGAGTGTTATGCGGCGGTCTTCTTCGGCCTCTTGACGCCGTATTTCGAACGGCTCTTGTTTCTTCCCTCGACGCCGGTCGCGTCGAGCGCGCCGCGGATGATATGGTAACGAACGCCGGGAAGATCCTTCACGCGCCCTCCGCGGATGAGAACGATGGAGTGCTCCTGAAGATTGTGACCTTCGCCGGGTATGTACGAGGTGACCTCGAAGCCGTTCTGGAGCCTCACGCGGGCCACCTTGCGGATCGCCGAGTTCGGCTTCTTGGGCGTCGAGGTATACACGCGCGTGCACACGCCTCGCTTCTGCGGACAGCTCTTGAGCGCGGGGGCGTGCGTCTTCTTGCGGACGGCCGAGCGCCCCTTGCGAATGAGCTGATTGATCGTCGGCACTGCTTACCCCTTAATTCTCATAAAGACAACTAGTTACAAACCTTTTACGCACCCGAATATACAGAAAATAGGGACGCGAAACTGCAATTTAACAATAATATTCACCCATGTCAAGTAAATATTTGTGAGCGGTTTAAGAGACTTCCTCCTTCATTTTGTTGATGAGTTCGACGATCTCTTCGTCGCCGAATTCCCGCTCGAGGAGCTCCTCCTCGCTCACGTCGTCGGCGATCTTGATCTGGCCGTATTTCTGCAGCCCCGTGCCCGCCGGGATCAGATGCCCCATGACGACGTTCTCCTTGAGCCCGCGCAGGTAATCGATCTTGCCCTGCACCGCCGCTTCGGTGAGCACGCGGGTGGTCTCCTGGAAGCTCGCCGCCGAGATGAAGCTCTCGGTCGTGAGCGAGGCCTTCGTGATACCGAGGAGAAGCGGCTTGAACGTGGCGGGCTTGCCCTTCTCGCGCATCGTCCGCTCGTTCTCCTCGCGGAACTCCGCCTTGCTCATGATGTCCCCCTCGAGGAAGCGGGTGTCCCCCGGATCCTCGAGCACGACCTTCTGGAGCATCTGCCGCACGATAACCTCGATGTGCTTGTCGCTGATGCGCACGCCCTGGAGGCGGTACACTTCCTGGATCTCGTTCACCAGGTAGTTCTGCACGGCGTTCACGCCCTTGATGCTCAGGATGTCGAACGGGTTGACCGGGCCTTCGGTGAGGTTGTCCCCCGCCTCGACGCGGTCCCCCTCGTACACGCGCAGGTGCTTGCCCTGCGGGACGATGTACGAGCGCTTGTCGCCGGTGTCCGAGATCACGTTGATCTTGCGCATGCCCTTGGTGACCGCACCGAACTCGACGATCCCGTCGATCTCCGAAACGACCGCCGCTTCCTTCGGCTTGCGGACCTCGAAGAGCTCGGCGACGCGCGGCAGACCGCCCGTGATGTCGCGGGTCTTCGAGATGTCCTTCGGAATCCTGCAGATGATGTCCCCCGGCAGGATCTCCGCGCCGTCGTGGATCATGATGTGCGCGCCGGTCGGCACGATGAAGTTGCCCATGATCTTGCCGCTCTTGTCGATGAGCTCGATGTGCGGATGGAGCTTCTTGTCGCGGTCGTCGACGATGACCATCTGCCGGAGACCGGTCTTGTCGTCCACCTTCTCCTTGAGGGTGACCCCTTCCTTCACGTCGACGAAGCGCATGCGGCCCAGCTTGTCGGCGATGATGCTGTCCGAGTACGGATCCCACTCGTACACGATCGCGTCCTTCTCGACGCGGTCGTTCTCGGTCACCTTGAGCGCGGCGCCGTAGGGGACGCCGAGACGCGCCCGGATGCGCTCGCTCTTCTCGTCGCGGATGAGGATCTCGCCCTTGCGGCCGACCGCGATCACGTTCTTGTTGCGGTCGACGACCGTCTTGATCGACTTGAACTGGACGATGCCGGGATGGTTCGTCGTCTTCTGCGTCTGCTCGGCGATACGGGAGGCCGTTCCGCCGACGTGGAACGTGCGGAGCGTGAGCTGCGTTCCCGGCTCGCCGATCGACTGGGCGGCGATGACGCCGACCGCCTCGCCGAGATCGACGAGCTTGCCGGTGGCGAGGTTGCGCCCGTAGCAGTAGGCGCACGCGCCGCGCTTCGCCTCGCACGTGAGGACGCAGCGGATCTTGACCTTCTCGACGCCGCGCTCCTCGATCTCCGCCGCCATGTCCTCGTCGACGAGAATGTTCGCCTTGCAGATCGTCTCGCCCGTCTGGGGATCGATGATGTCGTCGACGACGACGCGCCCGAGGATGCGGTCGCTGAGGGACTCGATGATCTCCTCCCCCTCCTTGAGGGCCTGCGTGTCCATTCCCATGATCGTGCCGCAGTCGTATTCCGTGATGATGACGTCCTGCGCGACGTCGACGAGGCGCCGGGTGAGGTAGCCGGCGTCGGCCGTCTTCAACGCCGTGTCGGCGAGACCCTTGCGCGCGCCGTGCGTCGAGATGAAGTACTGCAGCACGGTGAGGCCTTCTTTGAAGTTCGCCGTGATGGGCATCTCGATGATTTCGCCGATGCCGCCCGTGATGCGCTTCTGCGGCTTCGCCATGAGGCCTCGCATGCCCGCGATCTGGCGGATCTGCTCCTTGTTGCCGCGCGATCCGGAGACGGCCATCATGTAGATCGGGTTGAAGCCGTCGCGGTCGTGGTTGAGCGTCTCGAGCATCGAGTCGGCGACGTTGTTCGTCGTATGGGTCCAGGTGTCGATGATCTTGTTGTACCGCTCGCCGTCGGTGATGATGCCGTCCTTGTACTGCTTCTGAATCTGGTTCACGGCTTTCTGGGCGACGCCGATGAGCTGTGGCTTGTCCTCGGGAACGACGATGTCGTCGATCGAGATCGTGATGCCGGCGCGGGTCGCGAAGCGGAAGCCGAGATCCTTGAGGGCCTCGAGGAAAACGACCGTCTTCCGGTTGCCGAGCGTCTTGTATGCGTTGCCGATGAGCGCGGCGAGCGTCTTCTTGTCGAGGATGTCGTTGACGTAGCCGAGCTCCTCCGGCACGATCTGGTTCACGATGACGCGGCCGACCGTCGTCGTCAGCGTCTCGCCGCCGACGCGCACCTTGACCCGCGCGTGGAGGTCGACGACGTCGTGATTCCACGCCGAGACGAGCTCGCCGACGCTGAAGAACGATTTCCCCTGCCCCTTCGCGCCTTCCCTGAACATCGTGATGTAGTAGAGGCCGAGCACCAGGTCCTGCGTCGGGGACGCGAGCGGCGAGCCGCTCGCCGGCGAGAGGATGTTGTTCGAGGCGAACATGAGCGTGCGCGCCTCGAGCTGCGCCTCGTACGAGAGCGGCACGTGCACCGCCATCTGGTCGCCGTCGAAGTCGGCGTTGAACGCCGTGCAGACGAGCGGATGAATCTGGATCGCCTTTCCCTCGATGAGGAGCGGCTGGAAGGCCTGGACGCCGAGCCGGTGGAGCGTCGGCGCGCGGTTGAGGAGCACCGGGTGGTCCTTGATGATCTCCTCGAGAATGTCCCACACCTCGGGGCGCTCGCGCTCGACGAGCTTCTTCGCGCTCTTCACCGTCTGGACGTAGCCCTTCTCCTCGAGCTTGCGGATGATGAACGGCTTGAAGAGCTCGAGCGCCATCGATTTCGGCAGCCCGCACTGATGAATCTCGAGCTCGGGGCCGACGACGATGACCGAGCGGCCCGAGTAATCGACGCGCTTGCCGAGGAGATTCTGGCGGAAGCGGCCCTGCTTCCCCTTGAGCATGTCGCTCAGGCTCTTGAGGGGCCGGTTGCCCTGGCCGCGGACGGCGCGGGAGCGGCGGCTGTTGTCGAACAGCGCGTCCACCGCTTCCTGAAGCATGCGCTTCTCGTTCCGGAGGATGACCTCCGGGGCGCGGATCTCGATGAGCTTTTTGAGCCGGTTGTTCCGGTTGATGACGCGGCGGTAGAGATCGTTGAGATCGCTCGTCGCGAAGCGCCCGCCCTCGAGCGGCACGAGCGGCCTGAGGTCGGGCGGGAGCACCGGGATGACGTCGAGGATCATCCATTCGGACTTGTTCTGGCTCTGCCGGAAGGACTCGACGACCTTGAGGCGCTTGAGGACGTCCTTTTTGCGCTGCACCGACGTCTCGACCCGCGCTTGGGCGCGGAGGTTGATCGAGAGCTCCTCGACGTTGATCGTCTTGAGCATGTCGCGGATCGCCTCGCCCCCCATCCGGGCGACGAACTCCTTCCCCTGGTCGACGAGCTCGGTGTACGTGTCGTCGTCGATGAGCTCCTTCGGCTTCAGGTCGGTGTCGCCGGGGTCGATGACGAGGTGCGATTCGTAGTAGAGGACGCGCTCGAGGTTGCGCACCGTCATGTCGAGCATGTATCCGATGCGGCTCGGGACGCCCTTGAGGAACCAGATGTGCGCGACGGGAACGGCGAGCTCGATGTGCCCCATCCGCTCGCGCCGCACGCGCGAGTGCGTGACCTCGACGCCGCAGCGGTCGCAGATGACGCCGCGGTAGCGGATGCGCTTGTACTTGCCGCAGGTGCACTCCCAGTCCTTCACGGGGCCGAAGATGCGCTCGCAGAAGAGCCCGTCCTTCTCGGGCTTGAAGGACCGGTAGTTGATCGTCTCAGGCTTCGTGACCTCGCCGTAGCTCCACTGACGTATCACCTCGGGAGAGGCGAGCTGGATGCGCATCGCCTTGATGTCGGTGGGCTTGTTTCGATCCTTTTCGAAAAGCGTGGTATACAAATGGTTACCTCCGGCGGAAACCGTTCACCAATATCGCCTGACGGACCGGGCTCAGTCCTTCTCGAGCTTCTCGAGCTGCACGTCGAGGCAGAGACTCTGGAGTTCTTTGATGAGCACGTTGAACGATTCGGGAAGCCCGGGCTCCGGCGCGTTCTCGCCTTTCACGATCGCCTCGTATATCTTGCTCCGCCCGGCGACGTCGTCCGACTTCACCGTGAGGAGTTCCTGGAGCGTGTAGGAGGCGCCGTACGCCTCGAGCGCCCACACCTCCATCTCGCCGAATCGCTGCCCGCCGAACTGCGCCTTGCCGCCGAGCGGCTGCTGCGACACGAGCGAGTAGGGTCCGATCGAGCGCGCGTGGATCTTGTCGTCGACGAGGTGCGACAGCTTCATGATGTAGATCTGTCCGACGGTGACCGGCGCGTCGAATTTGTCGCCCGTCATCCCGTCGTAGAGCTCGATCTTGCCGCTTTCGGGAAGCCCCGCGTCATTGAGGAGCTTCTTGATCTCGTCGATCGTCGCCCCGTTGAACACGGGCGTCGAGGCCTTGAATCCGAGCTTGTCGACGGCCCAGCCGAGATGCGTTTCGAGGATCTGGCCGACGTTCATTCGGCTCGGCACGCCGAGCGGGTTGAGGATGATCTCGACCGGCGTCCCGTCGGGAAGGTGCGGCATGTCCTCCTCGGGCACGATGCGGGAAACGACTCCCTTGTTGCCGTGGCGTCCGGCCATCTTGTCGCCGACCGACACCTTGCGCTTGCGGGACACGTATACCTTCACGAGCTTGCTCACGCCCGGCGGGAGCTCGTCCCCGCGCGTGACGCGCTCGCTCTCCTTCTCGTAGTTGCTCTCGACCTTCTCGATCGCGCGGGCCGCCGCTTCCATGAGCGACTGGATCCGGCGGTCGACGCGGGAATCCTTCACCACGGGGAGCCCCCAGTGGAGGTGATCGATGTCGAGGCTCTCGATCATCTTGTCGGTGATCTTGCGGCCGCCGCGGGCGAGCACCTCGCCGGTCTCGGCGTGGATGAGCTTCTCCGAGGTCTGGCCGACCATGAGCTTCGCGAGCCGCTCGCGCCGCTTTTCCTTGATATGCTTGATCTCCAGATCGCGCTGGTGCTGGAGCTCGATGAGCTTCTTCTTCTCGTGGCTCTTCGCCCGATCGTCTCGCTCCTTGCGCGAAAACAGCTTGATGTCGACGACGATGCCGTCCATGCCCGGGGGAGCCTTGAGGGACGCGTCGCGCACGTCGCCGGCCTTCTCGCCGAAGATGGCCTTGAGGAGCCGCTCTTCGGGGGTGAGCTCGGTCTCCCCCTTCGGCGTCACCTTGCCGACGAGGATGTCCCCCGCCTTCACGTGGGCGCCGATCCGGACGACGCCGTCCTCGTCGAGGTTCGCGAGCATCTCCTCGCTCACGTTCGGGATCTCGCGGGTGATCTCCTCCATGCCGGCCTTCGTGTCGCGGACCTGCGTCTCGAACTCCTCGATGTGAATCGAGGTGAAGATGTCTCCCTTGACGAGCTTCTCGCTGATGATGATCGCGTCCTCGAAGTTGTACCCCCGCCACGGCATGAAGGCGCAGAGCACGTTGCGCCCGAGCGCGAGCTCGCCCGCCTTCGTCGCGGAGCTGTCCGCGATCACCTCTCCCTTCCTGACCTTCTGTCCGACCTCGACGATCGGCTTCTGGTTGACGCAGGTGTCATGGTTCGACCGCTGGAACTTGATGAGCTTGTATTCGTCGACGCCGCCGAATCCCGAGAAATCGTCGAGATCCTCGTCTTCCTTCCGCCCGCCGTAGCTGACGAGGATGCGGTCGGCGGTCACGGCTTCGATCTTGCCCGCGCGCCGGGCGATGCCGAGGACGCCGGAGTCGTACGCAACCTTCGCCTCGAGACCCGTCCCGACGAGCGGCGCTTCGGCCTTGATGAGCGGCACGGCCTGGCGCTGCATGTTGCAGCCCATGAGCGCCCGGTTCGCGTCGTCGTGCTCGAGGAACGGGATGAGGGCCGCGGCCGCGCTCACGAGCTGGTTCGGGGAAACGTCCATGAAATGGACTTCCTTCGGATCGACGAGCACGAAATCGCCCCGGTAGCGCGCCATCACGACGGGCTCGACGAATCGCTTGTTCTTGTCGAGCTTCGCGTTCGCGTGGGCGATGACGTAGTTGTCTTCCTGGTCGGCCGAGAGCATCTCGGATTCGTCCGTCACGAGGCCGTTCTTCACCTTGCGGTACGGCGTCTCGAGGAATCCGAACTGGTTGACCCGCGCGTACGTGGCGAGCGACGTGATGAGACCGATGTTCGGACCTTCGGGCGTCTCGATCGGGCACATGCGCCCGTAGTGCGTGTAGTGAACGTCGCGGACCTCGAATCCCGCACGCTCGCGCGTGAGCCCGCCGGGGCCGAGCGCCGAGAGGCGGCGCTTGTGCGTGAGCTCGGCGAGCGGATTCGTCTGGTCCATGAACTGCGAGAGCTGGCTCGAGCCGAAGAACGACTGGATGACCGCGCTGATCGTGCGGGCGTTCACGAGGTCGTACGGCGTCGGGCTTTCCGTCTCCTGGATCGTCATGCGCTCGCGGATGATCCGCGCCATGCGCGCGAGGCCCACGGAGAACTGGTTCGAGAGGAGCTCGCCGACGGAGCGCACCCGGCGGTTGCCGAGGTGGTCGATGTCGTCGA
>JBFYZJ010000358.1:0-7541 GCA_041309565.1 Candidatus Krumholzibacteriota bacterium | reverse complement strand
CGCGGAGACCTTGACGAGAATCTCGTTGTCGCGCGGGACGGGCTCGGGAAGCTCCTCCATCGCGAGAGGCGCCGCCGTCTCGTCGAGGCTCACGATTCGATTCAGGACCATCGCTTTCATTTCGATCCCTCCGGAACGGGGATCTCGACTTCTTTCCATGTGCCGGGATCCAGCGCGCCGAGTTCCCACCGGCCGACGCGGATGCGGATCAGGCGGAGCGTCGGGTGGCCGACGGCGGCCGTCATCCGCCGCACCTGCCCGTTTCGTCCCTCGACGATCTTGAGCTCGATCCACGCCGTGGGGATATTCTTTCGATAGCGTATCGGCGGCACGCGCGGCCACACGTCCGGCGCTTTGACGAGTCTCGCTTTCGCCGGGAGCGTCATTCCGTCCTGAAGCCGCACGCCGCGCCTGAGGCGCTCCAGCGCGTCGCGCCCCGGCGCGCCTTCCACCTGCGCGAGGTACGTCTTCTCGATCTTGCGGCGGGGATCGGTGATCGCGTGCTGCAGGGCGCCCGAGTCGGTGAGGAGCAGGAGCCCCTCGCTGTCGTAATCGAGCCTCCCCGCGGGATACACTCCGGGGACTTTGATGAAATCGGCGAGCGTGCTGCGGCCCGGACGTCCGCCGCTGAACTGGCACAGCACCTGGAACGGCTTGTTGAACAATATGAGCTTATTCGCGCGCGCCATCGAGACGGTACACACCTATGAAGAACTCTTTGCCGCTCGCGAGCCGTTCCCGCGAGAAACGCGTCTCGGACAATCCGAACTTCCGGGCGAGACGCCTGAAAACGTCGGGATCGACGAGCCGAATCGCCGGCTCGAGTATCTTCACGCCCTCGAATTCCGTCTCCGAGACGTTGCCGCCCGAGCCGTGCGGCAGCTGGAGCACGACGGCGAGAATACCACCCGGCGCGAGCCAGCGCGAGATTTTCCGCATCGCCGATTCCGGCTCGACGTACTCGAAGAAGAGCGCCGCGTGCACGAAATCGAACGAGGCGGTCCCGGTTTCGAACGAGGCGAAGTCAGCGCACACGAGCTCGAGGCCCGGCAGCCGCTCCCCGTGCCGCTCGCGGCAGATTTCCAGATACTCCGGATTGATGTCGAGGCCGACGAGCCGGCGGATGCGCCCCGGCTCGATCCGCGCGAGCCCGTTTCCCGTCGCGCATCCGAGGAGGAGGAGCGATTCGGGCGCAAACTCCTGCATGAGCTCGCCGAAGACGCGGCTCAGGAACTCGAGCTGCCGCACCCCGGGGCTCGCCATGTGCCCCTCGTAATCGGCCGCCGGCACGGAGAGCCAGAGGTTTCGCTTCTTGTCGTTCGTGGAGTCTATTGTTCGCTTCCTTTCTCCGGCAACCGGATCATCTCGATGTAGTTGCCCATGTCGAAGTATTTCCGCGCCGTTTCCTGAATGCTGCGCGCGTCGAATGATACGGCGAGTTTCGGCTCATCGAGAATGTTCCGCGGATCCTCGCCGCGGAGATAGGCGTCGAGGAGCTCGCGCTCCCAGTACCAGCTTTTCTCCGTCAGCGTCTCGTAGCGTTTTCTCGTCGTTTCCTTGATCGCCGCGACGTGCCGCTCCTCGGGGCCTTTCATCTTCAGAGTGTCGATCTGCGCGAACACCGCCTTCAGAACTTCGTCGACCCGCTCCGGCGCGCAGCCGAACGCTATCCAGATCTCGTACATCGGAACCGGAAATTCGTCCATGCCTGCATACGAGCCGATATGGTACGTCGCGCTCATGTCCTCCCGAACCACCTCGCGGAGCTTCTTGCCGAAGACCTCCCCCATCGTCTCGAGCGCGAGCTCGTTCCCGCGCGACCATTCGGCCGGCCCGGTGAAGCAGATCTGCACCTCTGCCTGCTGCTCGATGCCGCGCCGCACGATCTTCTTCACCACACCCGTCGGCGGCCGGATTCCGAGATCCCGCCACGTCTCGACGCGGTTGAGCGAGGGGAGCGATCCGATGTAGGTCGTGACGAGCGGGCGCAGCAGCTCCGGCTCGAAATTCCCCGTGAACACGAACATGAACCCGCTCGCGTCGGCGAATCGGTCGCGGTAAACCTTCATGGCGCGATCGAGGCTCATCGAATCGAGATGCTGCTCGTCGATCGGCATCCTCCGCGGATGGTATTGGCACATAACCATCCCCACCGTATCGTAGAAAGCCGTGCGCGGATCGGCGTTCTTGTTTTTTAGCCATTCGCGCTCCGCCGTCATCCACGAATCGAACTGCTCTTCGCAGCCGCGCTGCGCCGTGAACCGGAGGTATATGAGCTCGAACATGCTCTCGAGGTCTTTCATGTACGCCTTCCCGTCGAGGAGCTCGTAGAGCGGCCAGACCGCCGGGGAAGCGTGGGCGATCGTTCCCATGCGCATCTTCTTGAACGTGACGCGATCGATGTTGCCGACCCCGCACTCGAGCAGGGTACGCATCGGTATGAGCGCGATATGATCGCCGTCGGAGAGAAGGGACGAGCCGCCGGGCTTGCGGGCCTCGAAGAAGACGCGCTGCGTATCCGACTCGGTCGGCCGCAAGAGAACGCGAACGCCGTTCGAGAGGCTCCACTCGGTGACACCGAGCTCGGGGATCTTTGTCTCCCTGACGATCCGGCCGGGGCGGGGTTTTTCGGCCAGAAGCGGCTGCGGCTTGAACTCGTCGGCAAACGCCGTCGCCTCCTTCTTGGCGGCTCGATCGAAGACGAGGCGGAGCGCCTGCTCCGACGGCAGCGCCAGCCCCTCCTTCTCGGGAGCGCTCACGAGAATCGCGCGGCTCGAGCCCTCGAACCATTCCGAGAGCGCCTTGTTGATGTCGTCGAGGGTGATTCCCGGAACGAGCCGATCGTAGAGGTCGCTCTCGATCTCGTGATTCATTATGGGATCGCCCCTCAGGAAGTTGCTCTGGCACTGGCTGGCGTAGTACTCGGAACCGGTCTTCTCTCCCTGATCCCACCACTCGCCGGTGCGCTTCCACTGTTTTATTACCCGCTCGAGCTCCCCCTCTGAGAACCCGTGCTGCTCGATGCGCGCGATCTCCGCGAGCACCGCCTCGAATCCCTCTTCGACCCGATCCTCCTTCACCCATGCGCCGACATATTGCACAACCTTCGACCGGACGAAGTTCCCCGCGATCGGACGCGTGGCGAGAACGGGGGAATCGGCCTTCTTCGTCATCTCGATGAGGCGCTGCTGGAACATATTATTCTGGAATCGGGTGATGAGCTTGCGCCGGTAGTCGCCGAGCGTCTTCAGAGGCTTCGGGTCCGTCATGAAGTACATGCCGACGCTCATCCCCGTCTCTTCGGGATCACTCACGATGGAGAAGAGCATTTCCGAGTGATCGGGCACGGGATACGTCGGGCGGGGGCGCGGATTTGCGACGGGCGGGATCGGCCCCATGTTCTCCTCGATGAGCTTCTTCATCGCGCTCGCGTCGAAATCGCCGACCGCGACGATCGCCATCAGATCGGGCCGGTACCAGTCGGTGTAAAACCGCCTGAGCGCCTCGGGCTTGAACGTCGTGATCGATTCCTTCGTGCCGATCGGGAGGCGCGACGCGTAGCGCGAGTCCTTGAAGAGCACTGGAGCATGCTTGTCCCAGAGCCGGTCCCCCGCCCCGAGCCAGAGGCGCCATTCCTCGAGGATAACGCCGCGTTCCTTTTCCACCTCGGCGTCCTCCATGCTCACGCCGTGCGCCCAGTCGCCGAAGATCCGCATCGCGGTCTCGACGACGTCCGGCTTGTCGGTCGGAACGCTCATGTAGTAGAGCGTCTGGTCGAATCCCGTCGAGGCGTTCACGCCGCCGCATCCGAGGTTCACCCCGACCGACTCGAGATATCTGACGAGCTCCTGCTTCGGAAAATGCTTCGTCCCGTTGAATCCCATGTGCTCGACGAAGTGCGCGAGCCCGAGCTGGTCGTCGTCCTCGAGCACGGAGCCCGCGTTCACCACGAGCCGGATGCCCGCGCGCTCTTCGGGCCACTTGTTCTCCCTGATGTAGTAGCGCATCCCGTTGGCGAGCGTGCCGGTGATCACCTTGGCGTCGGTCGGAATGGGCTCGTCGAGCTGCGCATCGCTCGGCGCGGGGAGCGAGCAGAGGACGCAAATGACGGCGAGCGAGGCGAGAGCGGCCCTCATCCTGTTCATGGCAGCCTCCTTCTGTCCGATGGAATACCCTCGTACAATATATAAGGACAATTCCGGCGCGGCAATCCTGACGGCGCCGGGGTCCGATTCACCGGAACATCGGCGGATGCTTCAGATGGAAGTCCGTCGCGTCCTGATACGCCTTGGCGACGGCGAGGAGCTCCGCCTCGCCGAACAGCTTTCCCATGAACGTGACGCTCGTCGGGCATCCCTTTTCGTCGAAGCCGTTCGGGAGCACGACGCACGGGTGCCCCGTGAGATTCGTCAGCAGGAGGTTGCTCCCGCCGAACGACGGCGAGACCCACACGTCCACGCCGAGCTTCTGCATATCCTGAATGATGAGATGCCGCAGGCGGTTCGCCTGAATGTACTCGACCGCGGGGATGAGCCGCGAGGCCCGGAAGACGTTCGGCCAGGCGTCCCGCGTCTGCCGCACCATCAGATCGTCCTTCCCCGAGCGCGTGAGCTCGTCGAAGGCAGCCGCGGCCTCGGTGCTCAGGATGAACGAGATCGCGTCCACCGGATAGTCGGGAAGCTCGACGGGAACGAGCTCGCAGCCGAGCTCGCGGAGCTTCGCGAGGGTGACCGAGTCCGCCGCGCTGTTCTCGTATTTCTCGTCGAAGAGCTTTTTCAAATACCCGATCCGCAGCTTCTTGATATCGATCTTGGGGCTGTAATTGAAGGGAGCCTCGATCAACGTCTGATCGATCCCGTCCGCGCCTCGGATCGCCTCGAACACGATCGCGCAGTCTTCGACGGTGCGGCAGATCGGCCCGATCTTGTCCATCGACCAGCTGAGCGCCATCGCCCCGGTGCGGCTCACGCGCCCGTACGTCGGCCTGAGCCCCGTCGTGCCGCACCGCGTCGACGGGGAAACGATCGAGCCCCACGTCTCCGTCCCGATGGCGAAGGGGACGAGCCCCGCCGCCGTCGCGGAGGCCGAGCCCGCCGACGAGCCGCTCGATCCCTCCTCGAGGTTCCACGGGTTGCGCGTTTTGCCGCCGTACCAGACGTCCCCCCATGCGAGCGCCCCCATCGTGAGCTTGGCGACGAGCACGGCGCCCGCTTCGTCGAGCTTCCGGATCACCGTCGCGTCCTCGTCGATCGTCTGATCCTTATAGGGCATCGCGCCCCACGTCGTCTTATAGCCTTTGACCGCGAGGAGGTCTTTCGCGCCGTAGGGAATTCCGTGAAGGAGGCCGCGATACTTTCCCTTCGCGATTTCTTCGTCGGCCCGCTTCGCGTGCGCGAGCGCGCGCTCCTCGGTGATGGTGATCACGCATTCGAGCTTCGGTCCGTATTTCTTGAGCCGCTCGATGCACAGCTTCGTGAGCTCGGTCGACGTCACTTTCCTCGTGCGGATAAGCTCGGCGAGATCGCGGACCGGCCAGAAGGCGAGCTCATCGAGGTCCGCCGGGCGCTCGAGCTTGCGCGCCTCGCTCGCGGCGAACGGCCGGGACTCCTTTTCGATCTTGAACCCGACAGGGATCGGATTGAACTCCATCGCGGGCGGCACCGAGTTCGGAATCTCGACCGCCCTGAGCGCCAGGTAGCTCTTGAGGTTGTCGATGAGATCCTGCAGCATCGAGTCCCGCTCGGTTTCGTTGAAATCGAGCCCGACGATCTTCTCGGCGCCGGCAATGTCTTCCTTCTTGATCTGAAGCGTATCCCCGCCCGCCGCCATGAAGATGGCGGCCATGGCGACCAGCGCGAAAGCCGATAAGAGCCCGATGCCTTTGCGCATCACAGCCTCCTTGCCGTTTGAGTATTTATTGCCCCCGAGCCCGCTTGCGGGATCGGGCGATCATCGGATCTAAGTCAAAGATGGCTTAGCCCATGAGCGGCGGAGATACCTAACGCCACCGCAAACGCAATACTCCCCACCACGATCACGCCGGCCGCGATCGCAAACGCCGTCATGGCATTCGACCGCTCGGTCCTCTCGAGGGATTTGACGTCGTCCCACGGAATGACGACCGGCGTTTTAATTTTGCTCAGATCATCAGGCCAGCTGCTCCTTCCATATGATGTCACTTTGAGGATAACGAGCGTGCTATCCGTCACCGCGAATTTCTTGAACTCGTAACTACGCTTATCTTTTGTTGTGAGCTTGTATGTCTTGTTCCCCGCCGGATCCGCCGCTTTGTAGTCGGATTCCGGTATCGGTCTCATGGTCGCGCAGGACGATTCGAGAAGAAACAGGACCCAGGCGAACAATACCCAATATCTGCCCGCATTCTTCGGGAGACTTCTCATGCTCCAGCCTCGCCCGCGGACGCCATGTTTATAAATGAAATGGACGCCGCAAATTGATCGGCCCTGCGCAGCATGGCCCTCCAAACGAAAAAGCAACTCCGATCCTGACCGTTCCGTTCCGCGCCGCGCCCGCATCGAGACGCGCGTTCAGCGGGACGGGATTCCACTGCTCTCCCGGCATGCTCGCTCCCACGATGGCGCCGATGAACGCCCCGACCGCGCACAGCGTGCCCCCGTATTCCCATGCCTTTCCCCCGGCGGTAGCGGTGAAGCTCCAGTCACCGTCGGAATTGCCATCGTTATCCGGATCGTCGCCCATCGCGACCCCGGTGACGAAGCCCGAGAGGAGGCCGATGAGCGCGCCGATCGCCGCGCCGTGCGCCGCTCCCCGCGCGGGAGAATTGGGGATGCCGATCGCGAGACTCGAGATATCCTCGATGCGCACCTTCTGCGGCATGATGCCGTCAGGATCCCGCAGCACGAGAAACTCCGGCTGGATGTCCTCAACCACGAAGATGCCTTCGATTCCGAGCGCCTCGACTCGAACGCGATCGCCTCTTTGCAGCGAGAGCCCGGCGTCCGCCGATAGGCTATCCTCGGCCGCGGCGGCCTGCGAGGCCGCGGCGCCCGTACCCACAACGAGAACCATCGCGAGCAGCGCCAAGAAATGCCGCATCACGATCCCCCAATCGGAACGGTGATTCCGAGTCCGATCGTTCCATTCTGCGAGGCGCCCGCGTCAAGCCGCGCGTCCAGCGGGACCTGCTCCCAATCTTCGCCCGGAAAGGCCGCTCCGACGAAGCCGCCGATGATTGCGCCACACATCGTCAACGCCATGCCGAGGACTAAGGCCTTCTCTGCGGCTGTAAAAGCTATCATTGCGTTCGGGTCATCGTCTCCACTCACCGTGCCGGCCACGATGCCGCCCAATAATCCGATCCCGCCCCCGATAAGCGCCCCACGCCCTGCGCCCCGTCCCGGCGACCCCGGCGCGGAAATTTCCAAGCTCGATATATCGGCGATGCGCACACGCTGCAGCGCGCCGCTCTCCGAGCTCCGGAGGCCGAGAATCCCGGGTTGTATCTCCTCAATAATGCATACGGCCTTGATTCCGGCGAAAGTGACACGCACCCGGTCTCC
>JBFYZJ010000357.1:0-3486 GCA_041309565.1 Candidatus Krumholzibacteriota bacterium | reverse complement strand
GCCCTCGACGAATCCAATCGGGACGACGTGAGACAGCGGCACGCGTTCGTCATAGAACACGTATGCGCTGTCGAGGACGAGCGCGAGGTCGGCCTCGCCGTTGTTGCAGACCGTCAGCGTGAGTTGCCACGGGGTCGTCTGCGCCGATGTCACGGCGGCGCGGCTCGGAACCGCGGCCGTGATCGCCGGAATTCCCGGCGTCTCGATCGCGACATGGCTCCAGCCGCCGCTGTACGTGTCGTCGACGAGCATGAGGCCGCTGTTGACATCGAGCCCGGCGACCCGTCCGTTCACGAGCGCGAGCCCGCTCGTCGAACCCGTGCGGGTTACCATGAAGACGAGGCTGTCGAGGCGGCCGCCGGCGAGGGTATCGCTGAGCGAACCCTCGAAACGATCGGGGTGCGAGATCTCGTACTCGTACGTGCGGTCGCCGACGCCCACGATCGTGAAGGTGATGAACGTCTGCAACGCGCTGAAATCGACGGCGACCGAAGCCTCGCCGTTGTTTCTCAGAATCATCCTGACCGGCCAGGGCGCCGTCTGCGATGCCGTCGCCGACTGCGGCGCGACGATGCGGTTGATGGCGAGCTGCGGGGCCTCTTCCACGACGACCGAATCCGGGGACAACGGAATATCGACCGCGAACGGATTGCCGTTCTCCGCGCCTTCGAGATGCAGGCCCACGGCGTATTTTCCGCGCGCGATGGACGCATCCACGGTGCCGGTGCTGAAGAGCAGAACGGCTTCTCCGCCCCGCACGAGCTCGTTGTCGGATACCGGAGACAGGGTGCTCCGGAAGGTGTCCCCTTCCGCGTCGCCGAAACTCATCGTCACCGCCGCGGGATCGAGCACGAGGGTCGAACGCAGCGCGTCGTCGCTCGTCACGGTCAGCTCGAACGAAACGCCCGTTCCGCTGCTCACGACCGTCGGGCTGAGGCTTCCCGCTCTGAAGCGGGGATCCGGACGCAGTTGGAACGTCACGCTGTCGGTGCTCGAGGCCGCCGGTCTCGACGCGTGGAGCGTCCTGCCGCTGTTGATCTCCGAGGCGAGGAGCAGGCCTTCGATCACGCGCGGCCCCGGCGGGAGCGATCCCGTCGTGCGCACGACGAACCTGAGAACGCCCGATGACCCTCCGCGCAGCGTTCTCCCGTCTCCCGCGATGACGGCGGGATTCTCGATCGAGAAGCCCGAGCCGCCCGGGAGCGCGACCCATGTCGAATCGATCCTCTCGAGGAGCAGGGTGACATCGGATTGGCCGAAATTGCTCACGCTCATATCGATCGCCCAGTCGCGCTCCTGCGCGACGGTGACCGGGTTTTGGAGCGGCGTGAAGCCCGTGATGGCGATTGCCGCCGGTGTCTGAACGAGCACGTTATCGTGTACGCCCGAGGCGCCGCTCGCCATCGAGAGCGTCCTCCCGCTGTTGATCTCGACGCCGCTCACGGCCGCTTCGACGCGGCAGAGACCGGCGGCCGAGCCGGTCCGGTCGATCGTGTAGCGCAAGGTATCGGTCGATCCTCCCTCGAGGACGCTTCCGCCGCCCGCGAGCGACGTCGGGTACACGACGGCGAAATCCGCCGAGGTCGAGAACGTAACGAAGCTCTTCGCGGGATCGAGGTCGAGCCGGACATCGGATTGTCCCGTATTCCTCACGACAACATCCGCGGCCCAGTTCCTCGTCTGGAGCGCCGTCACCGTATCGGCGGAGGCGATGATCGAGGCGAAAACGACGTTCGCCGGCGTCTGCACGAGATAGCTCCCCTTGCCGCCGAGCTCCGTCGTCGCGACGAGCGCGGTACCGCTGTTGCGGTCCGTGCCCCACACGGCGGATTCGATGACGATCGTTCCGGCCGTCATGGAGCCGGCTGGATTGTCGTCGAAACGAACGAGAATATCCTTCCCTTCTCCGGCGCGCAGCGAATCGACGTGCGCCTGGAAATTGAGCGGCGTCAGGATGCACTCGTTGCTCGCCAGCTGCGAGCCCGCGTAGAGCCGCAGTGCGAGACTGTCGAGCTGCACGGTCGCGCCGCCGTTGTTATCGACACGGATCGACGCGAACCAGGGAGCCGTCTGATCCGCCGTGACGCTGTCGGACGGAGACACCGTCGTGCTGCTGATCGCGAGCTGGGGCGGATTCTGGACGGCGACGAGGCCCGCCGGCGCGAGCACCGTCGAGAAGGGGAGATCGTTTTCGGTTCCCTTCACCCTGACGGCGGGCTGGTAGCTCCCCGTCGGCATGGCGTCGGGCACCACGACCGCCTGGAAGTAAAGCGTATTGGGGCCCGGAACGACCGTTCTGCCCCGCGAGCCGTCGAGGCGCGCGAGGTAAACGACCGGACCGCTCGCGAAGGTGATCCAGGTCGAATCGGGATCGCACTCGACCGCCGCGCCCCCCGCGTTGTCGACGCCGACGGCGAACGCCACGGAGCTCCGTTTGCTCACCGGCGTCGGGGCGATCGATCCGGCGCGATACGCGAGCTGCGCCGGCAGCACGACATGGACGGGATCGCCGAGGACGAGCGTATCCGCGAAGGGAGTGCCGTTCTCCGTGCCCCCGAGCAGCACGGTGACGGGATAGGCGCCGGCCGCCATCCCCGCCGGGATCGCCGCGGACGGGAAAACGAGCGCGGTCGTCTTGTTTCCGGGCAGGGCGCCCGCCGAACCGAGCGCGACCGTGACCGGAGAAACGCCGTCCGTGAACGTGAGCCGCGTGAGCGCGCCGTCGAGAATCACCGCGGCCTCGCCGCCGTTCACGAGCGAAACGCCGAACGCGTGGCTCTGCCCCCTCGATACGGTCGACGGGCTCAAGGAACCGGACACATACGAGACGGCGGCAGCCGACTGCACGAAGATCGGGGCGACGTTCGGGTATGCGGTCGCGTCCTGCACGGACGAGCCGTTCACCGCGGCCGTCACGGTGGCGTCGATCGTGTCGGCGCCGAGCGGAGAGTTCGCGAGCACGTACATGCTTCGACGGTACGTGCGTTCCGACCCCGCCGGGAGACCGTCGGGGAGCGGCGGATTCCATGCCCCGGTCGCCGCGAAATAGCCGTGCTCGAACGTGGGCACGATCTCCGTCACGCTCGCGATCGAGCCGCCGCCGTTCTTGAGGCGAACGTCGACCGCGAAGGTGTCTCCCCTGCTGACGATCGAAGGCGCGGTGACGCGCAGAATATCGATATTGGAAATGGAAACGCTGTTAGAACCGGCGTTAAATTCCGTCTGGTACGCAGCACCGTACGCATCGTTCGCGACGATCTTCACCCGCGGCGTGTACGTGCCGCCGAGCATGCCGGCGGGAACGGTCACGGCCGCGAAATCGAGCGTATCGACGGCCGACCCGGCCAGCACGACCGGCGCGGCCAGGTGCGCCTCGTAGACATTCGAGGCGCTGTCGGCGAAGGAGATCGATGTCTGCGTCGTCAAGGTCAATCCCGTCGCGCTGGCGTTCACGACCGAGCACCTGAAAGTAGCGGCCTGCGTCGG
>JBFYZJ010000356.1:0-3658 GCA_041309565.1 Candidatus Krumholzibacteriota bacterium | reverse complement strand
TCGACGCCGAGATCCGTTCCCCTGATCGATTCCGGAAACACGAAATCGGCCTCGTAAATCCCATCCGCCGCCGTTTGGTCCCCTCCCAATCCGTTGTCGTAGAGAACGACGGAGCCGCTGTAGTTCTCGAACGACACGCTCGCGCCCCCCCCGAGCTCGTTCCCCTCCACGCGCATCCGGAAGTGCGCCGTCGCGCCGGGCCGGTATACCCGCGGCACGGGCGATATTTCGACGCCTTCGATCATCGCGTACCGGTCGAGCGCAATCGACGACAAGACGACCGGCGACAGGGCTCCCCCCCCGTCCATGAAACGCGCATAGACGACCTTCGCCCCGTCCGGTTCGTCGAGGAGCCAGGTGCGGGTTCGCGCGTAGATATCCCACTCGGCCGCCCACTCGGCCGCGTTGTTCGAAATCTGCACATATGCCGTGGTTACCGGAGCGGTGAGCGTGAGCGTCACCGAGCGCGAGCGGGTGACCGCCCCTCCCCCGTTGATCGCGATCGCGTAAATCGCGGGGGCCGCCGCGATATCGACGGAACGCGCGCCTTCCAGATTATTAGAGCCCACCGAGGAAACGGCGTAATAGTAGAACCGGCCGTTCTGAACGTCCGTGTCCACGTACACGGTGTCCGCCGTTTCCGTCACGCGCGTGAAGAGGTCCGGGCTGTCGGGAGCGCGATACACCCGGTATCGCCGCGCGCCCGCGACGGGCCGCCATCCGACCGCGACCGTGCCGTCCCCCACGTCGGCGTGGAGCCCCTGCGGCGGCGCGATATTGCTCGCTGAAAGCTCGAGCGGCGCCTCCGTGACACTCTCGAAGCACCCGGGCTGCGCACCAGCGAGGATCAGCATCAAGCCGAAGGCAGCAATCCTTCTCATCGGAAGAACCTCCGTTAAGCTAGAATCTCATCGTCAACGACGCGCCGCGCGCGTCGATCTCGAACGAATATGCTCCGCTCGGCGCGCGCTGCTCCACCGCGAAGAACGTATCGATCACGTTCCATCCCCAGATGCCGGCCAGCACGATGAGCGCCGAATTTCTCCTCGTCTTCTCGTGCTCGAGGTGATCCCAGTACCGCTCCGCGTCGCTCTTGAGCCGCAGCTGCTCCGCGACGTCGTTCGACGCGTTGAAGCGCTCCACGCAGATCTCATAGTCGCTCAGGGCGTAGTCGTACTGCGTCTGATACTCGAGCGCCACGAGCCCGACGGCGAACGTCGAGAGCGAGAAGAACGCGCCGCGCGCCTCTTTCCCTTGATAGTATTGCCCCCGGCCGGGGCGGATCATCGAATAGACAAACGCCTTCGCCCGCGACTCGTGCGCCCCCCGAACCGTGAGCTCGCCGCCGGCGCCGACGGTCGATTTCGGAGGATTGTCGACGAAGAGCGGCTCGATGACCTGCCACGCGTACAGCGCGCCGGCGAGCAGCAAGATGCGCGTGCACTGATCGTTCTGAACATTCACCTCGCGCGAAGCCTCGTGGAGGGACGACTGGAGCAGGGCCTTTTCCTCCCACGTCACGGCGTTCTCGTATCGCTCTTCCATATCGTCGTAGATATCCCTCATGTAGCGGTATTCACGATTCTCGTAGAGGAGCCACACGAGAGAGGCGGCGATGCTCATGTCGTCGGTCACCGCGGCCGGCACGTGCCCCGCGCGCGTGGAACCCCACCCGGGAAGCAGGAGATTCCTCCCCGCGATACCGCCGCGAACACCAGTCACGCGCGGCGAACCGCCGACGATCTCGAAGGTTCCGATCCGGCGCTCGAATCCCTCGCCGTCGAGCGTCAGCCGGTAGCCCGCCTCCCGCTCGAGGCCGCAGAACGAGACGGGCAGCGCTCCGGTCAGCATGGGCCCGCGGGAGAGCGACAGGAACAGGCCGGGCTCGCTTCCCGAGACGCGAACGCACGCGGAATCGCCCGTCGCCTGAGCGCCGAGCGCCGCCGGCGCCCCGAGCAAGGGGATGATCACGAACCAAGCGAACAGTCTGTGCGCCATATTCCTCGCATCGCCGGCGCGCGCCTAGGCGCCGCCGCCGGATTTCGTGGACTCTTCTTTTTCGCGATACCCGTAGTATTTATAATCGTAATAGTAGGGCAGCACCTCGGAGAGGTTGTTGACGACGGTGCCCAACACGTTCGCGTTCGCATCGAGCAGGATGTCGCGCGCGCGCGTCGCGACGTTGCGCGGCGTCTTGCCCGCGAGAATCACGAGGATGACGCCGTCCACCTCGCTGGAGATGAGCATCGGATCGCTCACCGGGATGACCGGCGCCGAATCGACGATGACGATATCGTAATAGAAACGGATCTTTTTGAAGATCTCCGAAAGGATGCTTCCCTCGAAAAGATGCGCCGGGGAAGCGACCTTCGACCCCGCCGGGATGACCTTCAGGTTGGCGACGGGCGTGTCCTTCACGACCTCGAGCGGATCCATCTTCCCCTCGAGACACTCGAGGAGCCCCGGCTCCTTCGGCACGCCGAAGACCTGATGGAGCCGCGGACGCCGGAGGTCGGCGTCGACGATGAGCGATTTCTTGCCCTTGAAACGGGCGACGGTGAGCGCGAGATGCGACGCGATCGTGCTCTTCCCCTCTCCGCGATGCGCGCTCGTCACGAGAAAGCTCCGCAGATCGGGCTTCCCGTGCCCGTGACGGATATTGGAATAGAGCCTCCGCATCTCGGTCGCCATGGGGCTCTCCTGGTCGAATTTGTTGTAGATGGTCCTGTCGTCGTTCTCGTTCACGGCTGCACCTCTCCCGCAGGCTTGTCTTCCCTGAGCTCGATGCCGAGGCCGCTCGATTTCAGCCGGTTCGCGTAGATGTAGAGCGCTCCCGACAGCACGGCGACGAACACCGTCACGCCGACGATCCAGGAGATGATCATCACGCCCCGCTGCTTCTTTTCCCACGAGAAGCCGGCTTCCATTTTGGGAATCGTGCCGAGAACCGGCACCTTGAGCACGCGCTCGACCTCTTCGATCGACCGGAACGAATCATCGACGTACTCGGTGACGATGACCGCGCCGAGCCCGCACGCGGCGCCGAATATTATCGCGAGCAGCATGAGCTTCAGGGGATTCGGCTTGACCGGGGACAACGGTTTCTCGGCGCGCTCGATGATGCTGATGCCGAGCCCGAGATCCGTCGTCTGCGCCGCCTCG
The DNA here is from genome assembly GCA_041309565.1 of Candidatus Krumholzibacteriota bacterium. Classification (GTDB taxonomy): domain Bacteria; phylum Krumholzibacteriota; class Krumholzibacteriia; order Krumholzibacteriales; family Krumholzibacteriaceae; genus SSS58A. Next base: position 496 of record JBFYZJ010000356.1, on the reverse strand, counting down.
TCGATCCGGGCCGAGGTCTTCGACTCGAGGAAGGCCCGGTAGATCGTCCGGTTCGTCTCGACCTCTTGCGTGAGCCGGCTGACCTCCCGCTCGACGTTCGGCCGCCGCCCGTAGCTCTTGGTGTACTGATCGATGTACCCCTGGAGCCGCCGGTCGACCGACTGATGGTAATCGTTGATGGAGCGCTGGTAGAAGTACTCGGCGATGAGCGGATAAAGATCGGATGACGACGTGCCGTACTCGGTCCGAACGATATCGGCCAGCCGCGCCCTGAGCGCGTCCACGGCCTCGTTGTATTGATCAGGGGGCATCGCCGGCTGCGGCGTGCCCGAGAGATCGCGCAGAAGCTTCTGCTCGCCGTAGGCGATGAGCTTGTTCTCGCAGTTGCGAACGGTTTCGTCGCTCGACACCCGGTCCGACGAGGGAACGACCGTGAGGAGCGCGACAAGCCGCTCGCGGACGCGCCGAAGCGCGATGCCGCTACGGTCGGCCTCCG
>JBFYZJ010000355.1:0-7473 GCA_041309565.1 Candidatus Krumholzibacteriota bacterium | reverse complement strand
CACAATGAAGTTACGCGCGGCTCGCACGTTGCCCCTCATCCGGCGGTTTCGAGGGATATGACCGGAAAGAAACGGATCTTCCTCGAGCTCGAGAACGGCACCGTCGTGGAAGGATCCTCCTTCGGCGCGGCGCGTTCCGTTTCGGGCGAGGTCGTCTTCAACACGGGGATGGTCGGCTACCCCGAATCCCTCACCGATCCCTCGTACCGGGGCCAGATCCTCATCCTCACGTATCCTCTCGCCGGCAATTACGGCGTGCCCCCCGACACCCGCGAAGGCGGCATCCTGAAGTATTTCGAATCGGAGCGCGTCCAGATCGCCGGTCTCGTCGTCTCCGAGCACTGCGAGCGCTACAGCCACTGGAACGCCGTGAAGAGCCTGGGCGAATGGCTCGTCGAGCACGATATTCCCGCGATGCAGGGAGTCGACACGAGGGCCCTCACGAAGCGGATCAGGGAGCGGGGAACGATGCTCGGGAAGCTCGTGTGCGGCGAGGACGTTCCTCTCGATGATCCGAACGCGCGCAATCTCGCCGCCGAGGCGAGCGTCCGCGAGCCGGTCGTCTACGGAGACGGATCGCCGCGCGTGCTCGCCGTCGACTGCGGCATGAAGAACAACATCATCAGGTGCCTCCTCGCGCGCGGCGTCTCCGTGACGCGCGTGCCGTGGAACTATGATTTCAACGCCGGCGGCGTCGAATACGACGGGCTCTTCCTCTCGAACGGGCCGGGCGATCCGAAGATGTGCGCGGCGACGATCTCGAACGTGCGGGAAGCGATCGCGCGGAAGAAGCGGATCTTCGGCATCTGCCTCGGGAACCAGATCCTCGCGCTCGCCGCGGGCGCCGACACGTTCAAGCTCAAGTACGGCCACCGCTCGCAGAACCAGCCCTGCGTCGAGACGGGGACGCGGCGATGCCACATCACGTCGCAGAACCACGGTTTCGCCGTCGATGCGGCGACCCTGCCCGAGGGGTGGGAGCCCTGGTTCGAGAACGCGAACGACGGCACGAACGAGGGGATCAGGCACGCGAGGCTCCCGTTCATGTCGGTGCAGTTTCATCCCGAGGCGAGCGGCGGCCCGGCCGACACGGAGTATCTGTTCGACGTCTTCGTCGAAAGTCTGAAGCATGGCGAATAACGTGAAAAAAGTGCTCCTGCTCGGAAGCGGCGCCCTCAAGATCGGGCAGGCGGGGGAGTTCGACTATTCGGGCAGCCAGGCCATCAAGGCCGCCAAAGAGGAGGGGATCGAGGTCGTCCTCGTCAATCCCAACATCGCCACGATTCAGACGAGCGAGGGAATGGCGGACAAGGTCTATTTCCTGCCCGTGGAGCCCTACTTCGTCGAGCAGGTGATCCGGAAGGAGAAGCCCGACGGGATTCTCCTCTCCTTCGGCGGGCAGACGGCGCTCAACTGCGGCGTCGCCCTCGCCGCGGCGGGCGTGTTCGACCGCTACGGCGTGAAGGTCCTCGGCACGCCGGTCGAGGCGATCGTCCGGACCGAGGACCGCAGGCTCTTCGTCGAGAAGCTCGACGAGATCGGGGTGCTCACGCCCCGGAGCAGGGCGGTTTCCTCCGTGGAGGCGGGACTCGCCGCCGCGAAGGGTATCGGCTATCCCGTCATGATCCGGGCCGCCTACGCGCTCGGGGGGAAGGGGAGCGGCGTGGCGGCGGACGAGGCGGCGCTTCGCCCCATGCTCGAAAAGGCCCTCTCCGCTACGAGCCAGGTGCTCGTCGAGGAGTGCCTGAAAGGGTGGAAGGAGATCGAGTACGAGGTGATGCGCGACTCCTTCGACAACTGCGTGACGATCTGCAACATGGAGAATCTCGATCCGATGGGAATCCACACGGGGGAGAGCATCGTCGTCGCGCCGTCCCAGACGCTCACGAACGCCGAGTACTTCAAGCTGCGCGGGATCGCGATCAAGGTCATCCGCCATCTCGGCATCGTCGGCGAATGCAACATCCAGTACGCCTTCGATCCGCGGAGCGAGGACTACCGCGTGATCGAGGTCAACGCGCGCCTTTCGCGCTCCTCGGCCCTCGCGTCGAAGGCGACGGGATACCCGATCGCCTTCGTCGCGGCCCGGCTCGCCTTCGGGGCCGCGCTCCCCGACCTGAGAAACTCGGTCACGCAGTCGACCACGGCGTGCTTCGAGCCGGCGCTCGACTACATCGTGCTCAAGTTCCCCCGGTGGGACCTCAACAAGTTCAAGGTCGTCTCGCGCGTCATCGGCTCCGAGATGAAGTCCGTCGGCGAGGTCATGGCGATCGGCCGGTGTTTCGAGGAGGCGCTCCAGAAGGCGATCCGGATGCTCCACGTCGGCATGTACGGGCTCGTCGGAAACGGGCTGCGCTTCGAGGACGTCGAGGAGGCGATCGCGAATCCGACCGATATGCGGATCTTCGCCGTCGCCGAGGCGCTGCGCGCGGGCGTCACGCCGGCGCGGATCAACGAGCTCTCCGGCATCGATCCGTGGTTCCTCCATAAGATCGAAAACATCGTCGAGGCGGAGGAAGCGTTGAAGACGGAGCCCTTCACCGAGGAGCGCCTCGCCGCCGCGAAGCGGCTGGGATTCTCCGATCACCAGATCGGGAAGATCCTCGCTCGCTCCGAGCTCGAGGTGCGGAAGCTCCGCAAGCGATGGGGAATCGTGCCGTACGTGAAACAGATCGACACGCTCGCCGCCGAATATCCCGCGAAGACGAACTATCTCTACCTCACGTACGCCGCCTCGGAGCACGACGTCGACTACGGAAAGATGCCGGGGGGGAAAGCGGTGATCGTGCTCGGGAGCGGCGCCTACCGCATCGGCTCGTCCGTCGAGTTCGACTGGTGCTGCGTGAACGCGGCCGCGACGGCGACGGCGCTCGGGTATTCGACGGTCATGGTCAACTGCAATCCCGAAACGGTCTCCACCGACTACGACTCGTGCGACCGGCTCTACTTCGACGAGCTGAGCTTCGAGCGCGTGCTCGATATCTACGAGCTCGAAGAGCCGCTCGGGCTCGTGCTCTCGATGGGAGGGCAGATCCCGAACAACCTCGCGATGAAGTGCCACGCGGCGGGGCTCCGCGTGCTCGGGACGAGCCCGCAGAGCATCGACCGGGCCGAGGACCGGCACAAGTTCTCCCGGCTCCTCGACGACATCGGCATCGATCAGCCGCCGTGGCGGGAGCTCACGACGCTCGACGAGGCGAAGAGCTTCGCGGCGCGCGTCGGCTACCCCGTGCTCGTCCGCCCCTCGTACGTTCTGAGCGGCGCCGCGATGAACGTCATCTTCAACGAGGAGAACATGGAGAAATTCATCACGATGGCCTCCTGCGTCAATCCGGAGCACCCCGTCGTGATATCGAAGTTCATCGAGGGGGCGAAAGAGATCGAGATCGACGCGGTCGCCGACCGCGGGCGCATCGTGATCTACGCGATGAGCGAGCACATCGAGCTCGCCGGGGTGCATTCCGGGGACGCGACGATGGTGCTCCCTCCCCAGCGGATCTGGCTCGAGACGGTGAAGCGGATCAAGCGCGTGGCGCGCGAGCTCGCCAAATCGCTCGACATCACCGGCCCCTTCAACGTGCAGTTCGTCGCGAAGGACAACGACGTCAAGGTCATCGAGTGCAACCTGCGCGCGAGCCGGAGCTTTCCCTTCGTCTCGAAGGTCTTCAAGCACAACTTCATCGACGTCGCGACGCGCGCCATTCTCGGCGCCTCGATCCCCCCGATCGACACGTCGAGCCTCGAGCTCGATTACGTCGGGGTGAAATCGGCCCAGTTCTCCTTCTCGCGGCTCAAGGAGGCCGATCCCGTCTGCCACGTGGAGATGGCCTCGACCGGCGAGGTGGGCTGCCTCGGGGAGGACGTGCACGACGCGTTCCTCAAGTCGTTTCTCTCGACGGGGATGAGATTCCCGCGGGCCAACGTGCTCCTCAGCGTGAGCGGGGAGGAGAACCGCTTCGAGCTCCTCGAGACGGTGAAGACGCTCCAGGAGATGAACTTCACGCTCTACGCGACCGAGCACACGGCCGAGTTCTACCGCAATCTCGGCGTCGAGACGCGTCTCGTGCACAAGATCCACGAGGAGAAGAAGCCGAACGTCTCCGATCTCCTCGCCTCGAAGAAGCTCGATCTCATCATCAGCATGCCGAAGAACTACGGCGACATCGGCACGGGGGACAGCTACATCATCAGGCGATGCGCCGTCGATTACTCGATCCCGCTCATCAACAACGTGCAGATCGCGAGGCTCTTCGTGAGCGCCATCTCGAAGCGAAGCATCGAGGATCTCGAGATCAGGTCGTGGGACGAATACGTCTGAGGCTGAGGGAGGAAACGGAATGCCGAAGATCGCGTACTTCTCCATGGAGATCGGTATCGACGAGCAGATTCCGACCTACAGCGGGGGACTCGGCATCCTCGCCGGCGACACGCTCAAATCGTGCGCCGATCTCAAGGTCCCCATCGTCGGCGTGACTCTGCTCTCCGAGAACGGGTATTTCTACCAGGGGATCGACTGCGACGGCGGCCAGACCGAACTCCCCATCAACTTGAACGTTGGGGAGATCCTCGAGCCGCTCCCGGGCACGGCCGAGGTCACCGTCGAGAACCGCACGGTGCGGATCCGCGTGTGGCGCTACCTCCTCAAGGGCGTGACCGGACACACCGTCCCGGTGCTCTTCCTCGACACGAACGTCGAGGGGAACGGCGAATGGGACCGGACGCTCACGAAATACCTCTACGGCGGCGACGACCGATATCGCCTCGCGCAGGAGATCGTGCTCGGCGTGGGGGGCGTGCGCGCGCTCGCGGCGCTCGGCTTCACCGGTATCGAGCGATACCACATGAACGAGGGGCACGCCGCCGTGCTGACGCTCGAGCTCTTCAGACAGACGAAGGACATCGAGCGCGTGCGGCAGCGCTGCGTCTTCACGACGCACACGCCGGTCGCCGCGGGGCACGATCAGTTCGATCTCTCGTTTGCCCGGCCGATGCTCGGAGAGATGCTGCCCGAGGCGCTCGTCCCGGAGGTGACGTTCGAGAACAAGCTCAACATGACGATGCTCGCGCTCCATTTCAGCCACTACGTCAACGGGGTGGCGAAGAAGCACGGCGAGGTGTCCCGGCGCATGTTCCCCGGATACACGATCGATTCGATCACGAACGGCGTGCATTCGGCGACGTGGACGTCGGAGCCGTTCCAGCGGCTGTTCGACGCGCACATGCCGGGATGGCGAGCCGATTCCTACATCCTCCGCTCGGCGTTCGGCATCCCGAAGCAGGAGATCTGGGCCGCGCACCGGGAAGCGGAGCACACGCTCATCGATTTCGTGAACAGCCGGCACAACGCGGGATTCTCCGTCGACGCCTTCACGATCGGATTCGCGCGGCGGCAGACCGCGTACAAGCGCCCCGATCTCCTCATCTCCGACATCCCGCGGCTCCAGCGGATCGCCGAGACCGCCGGCCCCATCCAGATCGTGTACGCGGGGAAGGCCCACCCGAAGGACGCCTCCGGCAAGGCGTCGATCAGGAAAATCATCGAGACCTCGAAGAAGCTCGGCGGGAAGGTGAAGATGGTCTACATCCCCAACTACGACATCTCCATCGGGAAGCTGATGGTCGCCGGCGTCGATCTCTGGCTCAACACGCCGCGACGGCCGCACGAGGCCTCGGGAACCTCGGGGATGAAGGCCGCCCACAACGGCGTTCCCCAGTTCAGCACGCTCGACGGGTGGTGGCTCGAGGGGTGCATCGAGAACATCACGGGCTGGGCGATCGGCCCGGAGAAGACCGCGCAGCAGGAATCCGACGACGAGGTGGACCGGCGCGACCTGTACGACAAGCTCGAGAAGCTCATCCTGCCGAAGTACTACCGCGACCGCGACAACTGGATTCGCACGATGCGCAGCTGCATCGCGATCAACGGATCGTTCTTCAACACGAACCGCATGGTGCAGCAGTACGTCGTGAATGCGTATTTTGAATAAAAAACCGGTCCCCCTCGAGGAGGAGGACCGGACCACATTCAAGATACGCGGGGCCTGCCGGCGATTGCACCCCACCCGTGCTCGCTGGCGCTGCGCGCGGGCGGGGGCCCCATCGCCGTCACCCGCTAACGTCTCTTGATCGTCTTCTGCTGCTGTTCCTGCTGCTGCTTCTGCTCCTGTTTCTGTTTCTCTTTCTCTTTCTGCTTCTGCTGGTCCTGCTGACGCTGCTCCGGCGTGCGCTGCGGCTGCGTTTGGCGCTTCGGCGCCTTGTCGCGGGTGACGAGCACCTCGCGCTCGACCGTCGGGCGGTGCTGGCTGACCCTATCCGCCTCGCGCTCCGGCAGAACCATCTTCTTGCGAGTGGTTTCCTTCGGGCGGTAGTACTTCGTCGGGACCCGATCCGGGTCGGAGCGCAGCTCGACGCGTTCGCGCGCGATCCGCACGGGTGGGAGCTCGCGCTGTGTGACCCGCTCGACGTCGCGGTGGCGCGGCGGCTCCTTCATCCATGCGCTTTGATGGTGCGTCTCTTTGTGGAACGGGCGTTGGATCAGATGGCGTCCCACGTACTCGTTCGTGAAGTGATTGACGTTGACCGTGATCCAGATGTTGCCGCCGTCGTAGTCCCACGGGTGATGATGCCAGTAGTGGTATGGCGGAGGCATCGGCGCCCATGCGCAGTAGTCTCCGTAGGTGTACCAGTGGACCCGCGCCGGCGACCAGATCCGGCCCGGCATCCAGAACCAGCCGTAGTAAGGTTCGTAGTACCAGTAGCCGTAGTGGAACACGAGCCATCCGAACGGCTCATAGGAAATCCACGCCCATCCGTCGTACGTCCAGCTCCAGTGCCCGTGGAAGTACGGGCGCCACTCCTCGATGACGTAGGGCATCCAGACCATACCGTACTCGGGAGTGTGCACCCATTCGCCGAAATCGGACAGGTAATCGTAGTCGCCGTAGTCGATCTGCATGCCGGCCGACCAGTGGGCGTGACGGCGCGCGGACGCGTCCTGCGGCCAGAACGCCGCGACCAGCACGACAAAGCCGAACAGCATGTAAATAATGCTCTTCGGCATCCGGTTCATTCGCGAGGGGAACATACGCTCCCTTCCTTTCTACAGGGGGTTTCGCGGCCTTTCCGTCCCCCGGACCGCCGCGAAGGTCTCGCCTGTCATAGGGGGTTCATGCATGTTTCGTTCCTGAGCCGAGGCCCCGTTTCGCAGCGCCCGGCCGCGCGGCTGCCGGGCGGTCCCGTCAGCCTTTCCGGCCGCCGAGAATCGAGCCGAGCACGCCCCGCATGATCTGACGCCCGAGCGTCGAGCCCATGGCGTGCGCCGCGCTCTTCGCGAGCGCTCCGAACATGTCCTTCGACTGGGATTTCGGCTCGCGGGCGGGACGCGGCTCGCGCGGCGCGCGAGGGGCGCCGTGCGGCGTCTCGGGCGCGCGCGGCACGCGGACACCGAGCGTTTGCTCCGCCGCCTGGGCCGCG
>JBFYZJ010000354.1:0-6090 GCA_041309565.1 Candidatus Krumholzibacteriota bacterium | reverse complement strand
CGCGGCGAAGCGCTTCCGCCGCTTCGCCCTCGACGCGACGCACACGGTGTACGTGGGACGCAGCGACGCCGAGAACGACGTCCTGACGCACGAGTTCGCGTCGGCGTCCGATCTCTGGTTCCACGCGCAGGGAACACCCGGCTCGCACGTCGTGCTCAAGGGCGCCCACCGCTCCACGCCGCGCTCCGTCATCGAGGCGGCTGCGTCGATCGCGGCGTACTTCAGCAAGGCGCGCGGCTCGTCCACGGTTCCCGTGATCTACGCCGAGAAACGCCATGTCCGCAGGCCCAGAAAATCGAAGGCGGGCACCGCGCTCTGCTCGCGCGGCACGACGCTCTTCGTCAAGCCGGCCCTTCCGGAGAAGGAATAGCCTCCCGACCCTTCAAGATTTCAGATGAATATACACTCGGAGACCGCAGGCACATGCGGCCGGGGAAATCAGACTGACGGAGCCCGAGCGCTACTTCTCCGCGTAGCCCGTCTCCGTGTTGAGAATGAACGTTTCGCCGGACGAATCGGTCTGCAGCGTGATCGCCGGGAAATTGCCCCACTGAACGGATACTTCATACGGGATGGGCTGCTGATTCAACGGCTTGATGAACAGCCTCACCCGTTTCGCGTCGATCCTCTCGAAGCGCACGTTGTAGGCGCTCTGGCAGGTGAACGTGTACGTCTGCGTGTCGTATTTGATCGCGGTGCGCAAGGGATAGATCGAACGGTCGAGCGGCATCGAGTATTCGTTCTGGGCCCACAGCGTCGCCGCGCCCATGATGAGCACGAGTGCCGCAAGAGCGAGAATCGCTCTACTACCCCTCATGAGAATGACCTCCTCTCCTCCCTCGCGGGAGAGCACGAACACTGACACTCAGGGTTGCAGGCAGTTCGACTATGCGGGCAGCCCATTCCGTAACCCATTGCCATGACCGCCGGTATAATAGCATTTTTCGCGAAATTTTACCACATTTATTTCGTGTCGCGTTCATCGCGAAAAGGCCTATGTTCCCCAGCCGTCCAGGAGCTCGCGGACCTCGGCCAGGAATCTCCCCGCGACGTCCCCCGAGAGGCGCTTCACGACCCTCCCCTTCCTGAAAAGAACCGCCCCGCGCCGGGATCCGGCGAGCCCGATGTCGGCATCCTTCGCCTCCCCCAGCCCGTTGACCTCGCACCCCATGACGGCGATCACGGCGCCGGCGCGGCGGCCGAGAATCTCGCGCTCGAGGCGCTCCGCGATCCGCGCGACGTCGATCCGGCTCCTCCCGCATGTCGGGCACGACACGATCCGCGGAATGTCGTCGCGGAGCCCGAGCGCCGAAAGCGTCGCCGCGGCCACGGTCACCTCGCGCACCGGATCGCCCGAGAGGGAGACGCGCACCGTATCGCCGATTCCCGCGGCGAGGAGCATCGTGAGCGCCACGGCCGACCTCGCGGCGCCGCTGAGGGGCGGTCCCGCCTCCGTGACCCCCACGTGGAGCGGGCAATCGGTGTCGGCGGCGAACAGACGGTTCGCCTCCACGGTCACGAGGGCGTCGGGGGACTTGAGGCTGAACACGAGATCGCGGAACCCGAGCCCGTCGATGAGCCGGTAGCTCCGCATCGCGCTCTCGCGGAGCGCGCGGGCGGGATCGGTGCGCGCGAGCGGCCGCAGATCGCGCTCGAGGCTTCCCGAGTTGACCCCGACGCGGATGGGGATGCCGGCCGCGGCCGCGGCGTCGACGACGCGCCGCACCTTTTCCGCGCCGCCGATGTTGCCGGGATTGATGCGGAGCCCGGCGGCCCCCCCCCTCGCCGCGGCCACGGCGATCCGGTGATCGAAATGAACGTCGGCGATCACGGGGATGGGGCTCCGGGCGCAGAGCGCCGGCAGGGCCTCGACGTCGGAGGCGTCCTTCACGGCGACGCGGACGAGCTCGCAGCCGGCCCGCGCGAGGGCGCGGATCTCGCGCATGGCGCGCCGCGCGTCCGCCGTCGGCGCCGTCGTCATCGACTGGATGGTGATGGGGGTGTTCCCGCCCACCGGAACGCCGCGATAGAACACCGTTCTCGTTTTTCTCCGCTCCGCGCGCTCGATCATACGCTCCTCCCGGGCCCGGCGCCGGCTTTCCGCCGCATCGGCCGCCGCGGCGCCGCGCTCACGCGAATTTCGGCCCCGCTTTCCGCTCGTCCCCGTCCCGCCTCGTGATCCCCTCGCGGTCGAGGTGCTCGAGGATCGGCACGGCGAATTTCCGCGAAAATCCGAACATTTCCTTGAAATCGCCGACGGAGAGGGCCCCGCCGCCGAGAAGCCGCTCGCGCACCTTCTCGAGGAGCTCCCGGTACCGCTCGGCGTGCATCGCTCCGTCCGGCGAGATGCGCACGATCGCGCCCCGATCGACGAGGATATGCAGATACGACACGAGGCGCTTCTCGTCCCGCACGACCGCGAGGAGATCCCCCTTCGTCGCGAAGGCGCTCCCCGCCTCGCGGACGCGCGCCTCGATCGCGGCGAGCGCCTTCCGGTCCGCCTCGGAGAGCTCGCGCTCGCCGCTCCCGGCGCGGACCCGACCTCCCTTGAAGAAAAGGACGCCGCTCCGTTTCCCCTCTTCCATGAGGTACTCGAAGAGCGGGCCCTCCCGCAGGGCCGAGCGCTCCCGGAGCTCCTCGCGGTCGACGCCCCAGATCAGCTTGTTCCCGGCGGACATCGCCTCGATCATCGCGACGAGGGACCGCGCCGTATCGGACACGATCCGCTTCTCGAACACGCGCCCCTCGATCGAAACGAGGCGCCCCGCCTTCGCGAGCGCCGCCGTCGCCGCCGCGATCTCCCCCCGCGCGAGCCCGTAGCGCTCGAGGGAGGCGATCGCGAAGCCGGCGCTCCCGCCGGACGCGGCGCACGCGACGATCGTGTCCTCCGCCGTCCCGCCGTCGAGCGCCCGCAGGCGCTCCCGCACGACGGCCGCCGCGTGGGCTTTCAGCTTCGGGGCGTCCGGATCGAGGATTCGCCCCCCGCCGATCACGCGCTGCGGCGAATACGATCGAAGGATGAACCGGTCCCCGCGACGGGCGACCGCGGGGATCTCGAGCCTGAGCTGCACGTAGGCGTTCGCTCCCGGCGAAATCTCCCCCCCGTCGAGCGTGATGATCCGGCCGATGATCTCCGAGGCGGCGTGATGGAAACGGATCCGTTGCCGGTTCCTGAGCGGCCCGGGCGCGAGCCGCCCCACCTCGACGACGGCGTTGAGCATGCTCGCCGGCGAAAGCACGCCGGGGGTGAGCGCCTGCATGCCCGCCTCGACCTCGCTCACGCGCACGCCGTGGAGCGCGAGCGCGGTGCGCATGCCGGCCGCGGCCGCTTCGAGCGTCCGCTCGAAGCTCTGCACCTCCCGGACGCGCACCTCCCTGCCCCCCGGCTCGAGCACGAGCTCGGCCCCCTTGCGGACCTCGCCGCTCCACGCCGTTCCGGTGACGATCGTGCCGATGCCGCTCCTCGTCCACACGCGGTCGATCGGCATGCGGAAGAAATCGGCCGCCTCCCGCTCGGCGAGCGCGAGCGCGCGCGAGCGCAGCGTCGCCTTGAGCTCGGCGAGCCCGGCGCCCGTCACGGCGGATGTCCGGATGACCGGGGCGCCCTCGAACGCGCTCCCCGCGACGAGATCCCGGATCTCCTCCTCGACGAGGCCGACGAGCCCGTCGTCGGCGAGATCGATCTTCGTGATCGCGATCACGGCGCCGCGCACGCCGAGGAGCCGGAGCACCTCGAAATGCTCCTCCGTCTGCGGCATGACCCCTTCGTCGGCGGCGACGACGAGGAGCGCGAGATCGACGCCGACCGCGCCGGAGACCATCGTCTTGACGAAGCGCTCGTGGCCGGGCACGTCCACGATGCCGGCGGCGACGCCGTCTCCGAGATCGATCGGCGCGAATCCGAGAACGATCGAGATGCCGCGCTCCTGCTCTTCCTTGAGGCGATCCGTGTTGCGCCCGGTCAGCGCCTTCACGATCTCCGTTTTGCCGTGATCGACGTGGCCGGACGTGCCGATGATGAGGTTACGCATGCCGCGCGCTCCTCCCGGACGATCCGCGGCGGCCCGTCATTCCGCGACCCTCCGGATCGATGCGCCGATCCCCCGGAGCTTCTCCTCGATCCGCTCGTATCCCCGGTCGATGTGGTAGACGCGGAGAATCGTCGTCTCCCCCTCGGCGGCGAGCGCCGCGAGGATGAGGGCGGAGCTCGCCCGGATATCGGTCGCCATCACCGGCGCTCCCTCGAGCTTCGCGACCCCGGTGACGACGGCGACGTTGCCGTCCCGGACGATTTTCGCGCCGAACCGGCAGAGCTCCGGCACGTGGGTGAACCGGTCCGGATAGACGCGGTCGACGACGGTGCTCGTGCCCGAGGCGATCGAGAGCGCCGCCATGATCTGCGCCTGCATGTCGGTCGGAAACGACGGATAGAATCCCGTCTCCACGTTCGCGGGACGGAGCCGTTCGGGGCCCGTCACCGTGATCGCGCCGGGAGCCTGCTCGACGCGCGCGCCGCACTCCTCGAGCTTCTCGATGACCGCGCCGAGGTGGGACGGCTCGCACGCCGTGATCTCGATGCGCCCTCCCGTGATCGCCGCGGCGGCGGCGAAGGTGCCCGCCTCGATGCGGTCCGGGATGATGCGGTGCGTGAAGGGCGCGATCGCCGTCACGCCGTCGATCGTGACGCGCGAGGTCCCCTCTCCCTCGATCTTCGCCCCCGCCCCCTTGAGCGCCCGGGCGAGCTCGGCGACTTCGGGCTCCCGCGCCGCGTTCTCGATCACGGTCCGCCCCTCGGCGAGAACGGCGGCCATGATGATGTTCACCGTCGCGCCGACGCTCGCGATCCCGAGCGTGATCTCGGCGCCCCGGAGCTTCCCGGCGCTCGCGTTGATGTACCCGTGCTCGATCGTGAGCTTCGCGCCGAGCGCCGCGAGCCCCTTGAGGTGGAGATCGACGGGGCGCGGGCCCCACGCGCATCCGCCCGGCATCGACACGCGCGCCGCGCCGAAGCGCGCGACGAGCGGGCCGAATGCGTAGATCGACGCGCGCATCGTCCGCACGAGCTCGTACGGCGCCTCGAACGACGAGATCCGCGAGGCGTCGATCGTGCACACGCCGCCGGAGAACGTCGAGACGACGCCGAAGCCCGCGAGCAGCTCCATCATGGTGCGCGTGTCCCTGAGATCGGGGACGTTCTCGAGCGTGCACGTTCCGCCGGTGAGCATCGACGCGGCCATGAGGGGGAGCATGGCGTTCTTCGCGCCGCTCACCGCGACGCGCCCCTCGAGCCGGCACGGCCCCTTGATGACGAATCTATCCATCGCACCCGTTCCTCGCATTCGGCGCAAAGGCCGTTACGATCCGTTCAAACCGGTTGTAGTCCCTCTTCATCGAGGGGCGTTCGAGCCCCGCGCGCTCGCACGCCGCGATCGCCGCGTCCCCCTGCCGGTGGCCGATCTCGAAGGCGAGACATCCGCCGGGGCGGAGAAGGCGCCGCGCCTCCGCCGCGAGCGCGGGAAAAAACGCGGTCCCGTCGGGGCCGCCGTCGAGCGCGGCGCGCTCCTCCCAGCGGGACACCTCCGGGTCGAGCGACGGGATCTCCCCGGAGGGAACGTACGGAGGATTCGAAACGAGGAGATCGAACCCGCCCCCCGCGCCGATGCCCCCGAGCCCGTCGGCGACGATCGTCTCCACGCGCGGCGCCACGCCGAGCGCCTCGAAGTTCTCGCGCGCGAGCGCGACCGCGGCGGCGGAGACGTCGACGGCGACGCCGCTCCAGCCGGGATGCCGCCGGCACAGGCTCCCCGCGATGACGCCCGAGCCCGTGCCGAGCTCGACGAACGAGAGGGCGAGCGCCTCGCCGGCGATCTCCTCGATCCGTTCGACGAGGAGCTCCGTCTCGGGGCGCGGGATGAAGACCCCCTCGCGCACCGCGAACGGGAGCGCCATGAATTCGACCTCGCCGAGAATGTACTGGAGCGGGTAACGGGTGGAGCGCACCTTGAGATCCTCCCGGTACGGGACGATCACGTCTTCGACGAGCTCGTGATCGAACCGGAGGTACAGATCGAGGCGCGAGCACCGCATGCG
>JBFYZJ010000353.1:0-6941 GCA_041309565.1 Candidatus Krumholzibacteriota bacterium | reverse complement strand
TTCGAGCGCCCTGCGCACCCGTACACGGAAGGGCTCCTCGGCTCGATCGCGAAGCTCGGGCGCGCCGGCGGGAGGCTCTCGATGATTCCGGGGAACGTGCCCGATCCGTTCGGGCTGCCGCCGGGCTGCCGGTTCAGCGACCGGTGCCCGAAGCGGTTCGAAAAATGCTCCGCGGCGGAGCCGCCGCTCATCGAGGTGTCGCCGGGACGGCGCGCGCGCTGCTGGCTGTGCGGAGGATGACGATGGATATCTTCAGGGCGCAGGGGATCCGGAAGTACTACCGCTCGTCGGCGGGGCTCTTCTTCGGGAAGAGCGCCGTGGTCAAGGCGGTCGACGGCGTCGACGTGGCGCTCGAGCGGGGCGCCACCCTCGGGCTCGTCGGCGAGTCCGGCTGCGGCAAGAGCACGCTCGCGCGCGTCCTCATCCGCCTCGAGGAGCCCACGGCGGGAACCATCCGTCTCGGCGAGGAGGATTTCCTCGCCCTTCGGGGGAAGGAGCTCCGCGCCGCGAGACGCCGGATACAGATGGTGTTTCAGGATCCCTATTCATCCCTCAATCCCCGTCTCAGCGTGGGGAGCACGATCGCGGAGGGAATCAAGATCCACCGGCTCGCCCGGGGCGCCGCGGTAAAGGAGCGCGTCGCGAAGCTCCTCGACCGGGTCGGACTCCCCGCGTCGGCGGCCTCGAAATACCCGCACGAGTTCTCGGGAGGCCAGCGGCAGCGCATCGGCATCGCGCGCGCGCTCGCCGTCGAGCCCGAGGTGCTCATCGCGGACGAGCCGGTGAGCGCCCTCGACGTCAGCGTCCGCGCCCAGATCCTCAACCTGCTGCGGGATCTTCAGGGGGACCTGGGGCTGACCTACCTCTTCATCGCCCACGATCTCGGGATCGTCGAGCACATGAGCGACGCCGTCGCCGTGATGTACTGCGGAAGGATCGTCGAGCGGGCGCCGACGAAGGATCTGTTCGGGGAGCCGCTCCATCCCTACACGGAGGGGCTCATCGCCTCGGTGCCCGTCGCCGATCCGTCCGGCGCCCGGGTGCGGGCGGCGATACCGGGGGACGTTCCGAGCCCCGTGCACCTTCCCCCCGGCTGCGCGTTCAACCCGCGTTGCCCGCGGGTGATGGACGTCTGCCGCCTCGAGCGGCCCGAGCTCGTCGAGGTCCGCCCGGGACGAGCGGTGCGCTGCTGGCTTCACACGCCTCACGGGGAGCCGCGCTGATTCCCCGGCGCCGGACGACTGCGGCCCCCACGGCTTTTCATTTGACATCCCGCAAGTCCTGTCCTACATTGTTAAGGTTTAATGGGTAATTTACACCCATTCCGTATAACAGATTGCGTTCATATCAATTCCAGAACACGCGCGCGCCTTTCTTCACAGGAGCAGCCGATGATTGAGGAGCATCTCAACCTCATTCGCTCGAAGGAATCGCAGTCGCGGGACCGCATCGCGGCGGCCGAAGCCGAGGCGTCCGCGCTCGTCGAGCGCGAGCGCGACAACGCCGCGAAGCTGCTCGACGAGGAGCGGCTCAAGGCGGCCGAGCTCGACCGCTCGCTCCTTGCCGCCGCGCGGCGGAACGCCGATGAGAAGATATCGGCGCTTCGAGCCGAAAACGCCAAGAAGCTCGCCGGCATCGCCGTTCTCGCCCGGAAGAGCTACGAGAAGGCGATCGACTCGATTCTGAAGGAGTTCCGCGAGGGCGTCTAGGTTCGCGCCCGTGCGCACCGTCTTTCGGGAAGTACCGGGGAGTTTCCATGGCCGTCAGCCGCATGCTGAAAGCCCAGCTCATCGTCCACGCCGCCGTGAAGGACGAGGTCACGGCGTTCCTGCGCGAGGCGGGCGTCGTCGAGATCACGGACGTTTCGCTCGAGGGTTTTCGGGGCGGCTTCGACGAGGAGGCTGCGGGGCGTTTCGCCCGGCTCGCGGAGCGGGCGGACGCGGCGATCCGGTTCCTCGATCCCTACGGGAAGAAGCTCACGTTCGCGGAGCGTCTCCGCAGCGGCCCGCTGCAGGTTTCGCCCGCCGATATCGAGAAGACCCTGACCGCCGTGGACGTCGAGCAGATCGCCCGGCGCTGCGGAGAGCTCGAAGCGGAGATGCGGAAGCGCCGCGACGAGCACGCGTGGAGCGTGAACCTCGTCCGCGCGCTCGAACCGTGGCGGTCGATCGGGAGCACCTTCGAGTCCCTCGTCACCGCCCGGTACGCCGTTCAGTTCTGGACCTTTCCCGAAAAGGCCTTCGATGCCGCGATCGCGCAGGCGCGCGAAAAGCATCCGTTCATGCAGGAGTCGATCGTCGCCCGCGAGGCGGGCAAGGCGTACGCCGGCGTCATCTCCCCGCGCGACGAGGCTGAGCCGATCGCCGAAACGCTCAAACAGGCCGGCGGGGTCCGGAGCGCGTTCGAGACGCTTTCCGGCTCGCCCGCCGACATCATCGAACGGGAACGGGCGAAGTGGGATTCCCTCGAGGCGATCGTCGCCCGGCTCGAGGACGAGGCGCGCGGGCTCGCGCGCATGCGCCCCGGGCTCCTCGTGCTCTCCGATCATTTCCACGAGCGGCACGGGCTCCTCGACGTCGAGCGCCACTTCCACCGCACGGAGCGCACGTTCGTGCTCGAGGGGTGGGTGCGCGCGATCGACAAGCGCCGGATCGAGAAGGATCTCGCGAAGCGTTGGAGCGATGTCGATCTCGTCACGCGGCCGCCGCGCGAGGGGGAGGACCCGCCGATCCAGCTCGAAAACAGGAAATCCGTCCAGCCGTTCGAGTTCATCATGACCCTGTACGGGCGGCCGCTCTACGGCGAGATCGATCCGACGCCGCTGCTCGCGCCCTTCTTCGTGCTCTTCTTCGCCGTCTGCATGGGGGACGCGGGGTACGGCGTCGTGCTCGGAGCGCTCTGCGCGCTGTTTCTGTTCAAGATGAAGGTGCAGGGCGGGATGCGCCTCCTCATGCAGATCCTCTTCGCGGGCTCCATCGTCACCGTGGTCGTGGGGGTGCTGACGGGATCGTATTTCGGGATCGAGACGAGGCTGCTGCCGCCGGCGCTCGTGCGGCTCATGGTCATCAATCCGCTCGAGGAGCCGATGAAGATGCTCAACGTCGCGTTTCTCTTCGGGATCGTCCACATTCTCTTCGGCATCGGCGTGCGCATGGTCGTGAACTTCAGGGCCGGGCTCTGGGCGGACGCCGTGTTCGACGAGCTCTGCTGGATCCTGTTCCTCATGGCGCTCGCGCCGCTGGGCTACGCGTTCATTCTCGGCGGGGTGATCCCGGAAGCGCTCGGCTTCTGGGCGCGCCGCGCGGCGCTCGCCATCGCGGCAGACCTGTTCGTCTCGGGGATCCGCACGGAACGGAACAAGCTCGTCGGCGGTTTCAAGAGCATCCTCCGCTTCTATAACCTCACCGGGTATTTCGGAGACGTGCTGTCGTACGCCCGTCTCCTCGCGCTCGGGCTCGCCGCGGCCGCGATCGCGCTCGCGATCAACGGCATCGCCGGCATGGTCACCGGGCTCCCGTTCCGCCTCGGCTACGTCGCGGCGGTCGTCATTCTGATCTTCGGCCATTCGTTCAATCTCGCCGTGAATATCCTCGGCGCGTTCGTCCATTCGGCGAGGCTTCAGTATCTCGAGTTCTTCAACAAGTTCTTTACCGGGGGCGGGCGCGAGTTCCGGCCCTTCAGGAGCGAGAGACGGTACACGGTTATGAAGCAATCCGATTCCAGGTTCTAACGTACCGGGGAAGGAGTGTCGTATGCTTGGTTTCGCGCTATTGGTCATCGGGGCGGCGCTCGCGGCCGGGCTCGCCGGATGCGGTTCGGCGCTCGGGTGCGGGGTCGTCGGTATGGCGGCGAGCGGCGTCGTGAGCGAGGATCCGAACAAGTTCGGGCGTTTGCTGCTCCTCCAGGCCCTTCCGGGAACGCAGGGGATTTACGGCCTCGTGGCGCTGTTCATGATCATCAACAAGTTCGCGAGCTGGGGCATCCCCGCGAGCGAGGTCACCGTCAAGACGGGGCTCGAGGTCATCGGCGCGGCGCTCCCCATCGGCCTCGCCGGCCTCGTGTCCGGGCTCTACCAGGGGAAGGTCTGCGCGGCCGCGTGCAGCCTCGTCGCCAAGCGGCCCAATGAAGTGGGGAAGGGGCTCGTGTTCGGAGTCGTCATCGAGACCTACGCGGTGCTCGGGCTCCTCGCGACGCTGCTCCTCCTCCAGAGGATCACCCTCTAGGACCGGATGGAAGCGAACCACGGGAAGGCATCATGTCGATCGAGAACATAGTGAAACGCATCGAAGACGAAACGGGCGCAGCGGTCGCCGAGATCCTCCGCGCGGCCGGGGAGCGCGCGGCGGCCGTCCGCGACGAGGCCGCGCGCAGCGGCGCGAAGCTCGGCGACGAGCTGGAGAGCCGCGCGCGGTCGAAGGCCTCCGACGAGGAGCGGCGGCTCATTGTCGGCGAAGAGCTCGAGCTCCGCAAGGCCGCCCTCCAGCGCAAGCGCGAAATCCTCGGCGAGGTGTACGCCGAGGCGCGGAAACGGATCGAGCAGCTGCCGCCCGACGAGTATCTCGAGCTCATATCGGCGCTCATCCTGAAACACGCCGTTTCGGGGCGCGAGGAGATCGTCGTTCCCGCTGCCCAGCGGAGCATGTTCGACGGCTCGTTCGTCGAGTCGCTGAACCGCTCGCGGGGGCGGGGCGCGGCGTTTTCGCTCGCCGGGGCGCCGGGCGATTTCGCGTGGGGAGTGGTCCTGCGCGAGGGGCAGCGGCGGGTCGATCTCACGCTCGACGTGATGTTCGGACAGCTCGCCGGGCGCGTCGAATCCGCCGTCGCCGGGCTCCTGTTCCCCGAGTAGAGGAGAGCGAGTGGCCGAGGACTACACATACATCGTCGCCCGGCTCCGCGCGCTCGAGGCGCTCATGCCGGAGCGCTCGTGGTTCGAGCGGCTCGCGCGGACTCCCGAGGAGAACCTGCTGGGCGCGCTGCGGGAGCATTACCCCGGCTTCGAGGCGGTCGGATCCGCCCATGAATTCGAGCGGGCGCTCGATGCGGAGAAGCTCTCGTACCTCGAGCTCGTCACGGTCCTCCTCCGGGACGAGCGGGCGCGATCGTTCATCCGGGGTGGCTACGATTTCGACAACTGCACGCACGCGTGGAAGGCCGTGAAGCTCGGCGCGAACGCCGCGCTCGTCCCGTTCGGCCTCTGCGCCCCGCGCGACGTCGAGGAAACGGCGGCGGGGAAGACGCGAGGCGTGCTGCCGCCGCGCCTCGAGGAGCATCTCGCCGCGCTGGAGGCGCGGTACGAGGCGACGAAGAGCCTCGCCGCGTGCGAGTACGCGGGGGAAGCGGCGAAATGGCGCTTTCTCTTCGAGACGGCGCCGGGGGACGAGGCGGCGGCGTACCTCCGCTGCAAGGTCGATCTGATCAACATCAAGAACTGCATCCGGCTCCGGCGGACGGCGCTCCGCGCCGAATCGCCCGAGGCGGTCTGGCTCGCCGGGGGGGACATCGAGGCGGCGCGGTTCGCGGGATTCGTCCGCGAGGGGGAGGAGGCGCTCCTCTCGTTTCTCTCGACGAGCGTCCATGCGCGGCTCGTAAGCCTCGGCCTCTCGCGCGAGACGCCGACGTGGGGGATCGATCCGATCATGCGCCGCGCCCTCATGGAATTCCTGGGGGAGAGCCGCTACCGGTTCTTCGATTTCTCCCCCGTGCTCTACCATATCGAACTGCGGGAGCGCGATCTCGACGTCCTGCGGAGAATCGTGACGAGCCGGCTCAACCGGCTCGGCGAGGAGGCGACGCTCGAGCGATTGAGCGCGCTCCGCGCTTCGTGAACGAAAGAGAGGAGCCGTCGTGTCGAAGGACATCGCGGTGATCGGCCATTCCGATTCGATCGAGTACTTCCGCGTGCTCGGTTGCGAGACGTACGAGACGAAGGACGGGGTCCTCACGCAGGAGCAGTTCGACGAGGTCGTCAGGCGCAGATTCAAGATCATCCTCGTGACCGAGGAGGTCTTTCACGAGTACCGGGATATCATCCGCCGGCGGACGCTCCGTATGTTCCCCGTGGTGACCATCATCCCCGACATCAGGGGCGCCGCGCGGACGAAGGACGGGCCCGCCTCGAGCGGGGTCGCCCTCGAGGAGGTCCGTATGGCGGTGGTGAAGGCGATCGGGCAGGATATCTCGGGGACATAACGGCCGCACGGCCTGTCCGGGAATGGAGGAATCGGTAGAATTATGGCGGTAGGAAGAATCGTCAAGGTTTCGGGCCCCCTCATCGTGGCGGAGGGCATGAAAGACGCCCGGATGTTCGAGCTGGCCCGCGTGAGCGAGAAGCAGCTCATCGGCGAGATCATCGAGCTCCACGGCGACGAGGCGTACATCCAGGTCTACGAGGACACCTCGGGGCTCGGCCCCGGGGAGATCGTCGAATCGACCGGGGCGCCGCTGTCGATCGAGCTCGGGCCGGGGCTCCTCCAATCGATCTACGACGGGATCCAGCGCCCGCTCGACGTCGTCTACGCGCGCTCGCGGCATTTCATGGCGCGCGGCATCAACCTGCCGGGCCTCGACCGCGCGAAGAAATGGGCGTTCACGCCGAACGGGAGCCTCAAGGCGGGGGAGGCCGTCGGGCCGGGGGACATCCTCGGCGAGATCGCGGAGACGGAGCTCATCGTGCACCGGGTCATGGTGCCGCCGACGGTCAAGCGGGGCACGCTCGTCCGCGCGCCCGAGAAGGGCTCGTTCACCGTCGAGGAGACGATCGCCGAGATCAGGACGGACGACGGCGTCGTTCCGGTCTCCCTCATGCACCGGTGGCCGGTGCGGACGCCGCGGCCGGTCGTGAAGAAGCTCATGCCGGAGCGGCCGCTCGTCACCGGGCAGCGCGTCATCGATACCCTGTTCCCGATCGCCCAGGGGGGCACGGCAGATCGGAAGAGCGTCGT
>JBFYZJ010000352.1:0-5715 GCA_041309565.1 Candidatus Krumholzibacteriota bacterium | reverse complement strand
GCAGCGGATGAACTGCGCGCGGAGCGGAATATCGATCCCGCACAGGTCCTCCACCGCCTTGACGTACGCGTACGGGTGGGAGCACGAGCAGATGCCGCAGATGCGCTCGACGAGGAACGGCACCTGGTCCCACGTCTTGTGCTCCGAGAGGAGCTCGATCCCGCGGTGGCTCCACCCGATCGTGATATCGATGCCGACCACGCGCTCCCCGTCCGTGTGGAGCTCGAAAAACTCGGGCTCCTCGAGGAGCGGATGGAACGGGCCGATCGGGATTTTCTTAACCATCGTGCTTCACCTCAGGGATTCTTGCCTTTCGGCGGCCGGCCCGCCGTCTCGTCCGCGCGGGTCGCGCCGTCGTCGCGGTCGCGGACCGTTTCGTGGCTGTCCTTGCCCTCGCGCTTGGCGGGATAGAAGTCCGCCGGGCGCGTGTCGGAGCGGAGCAGCGGCCGCAGGTCCGGATGGTTCCGGAAGTTGACCTCGTACATCTCGAACATCTCGCGCTCGATCCACTTGGCGCCCGGGATATACTGGGCGATCGAGTTGAGCGTCGGGTTCGGCTTCGCCGCGAAGGTCTTGATCGTGACGAAGTAATGCTCCTTGTCGAACGGGAAGAAGAACATCACCTCGACGCCGTCGCGGTCGTCCACCGCGCAGCCGGTGTCGTAGCGCGCGCCGAGATCGTCGAAGAGGAAGCGCGCGAGATCGGTCCAGATCTCGTTCTCCGCATAGACGTACACGCGCTTGGGGCTCCGATCGGCGATCTTGACCTTCGCGCCGAACCGTTCCGCTATCCGTTTCTTGACTTCTTCACGTTCCATATTCGACTCTCTTACAGCTGGTTCAGGACCTTCACGATTCCGGAAATGATCGTCTCCGGCTTCGGGGGACAGCCCGGAATATAGGCGTCCACCGGGATGTACTTGTCCATCGGGCCGACGACGTTGTACCCGTCGCGGAAAATGCCGCACTTGCAGCCGCACGCGCCGAACGCGACCACCTTGATCGGCCGCGGCGCCGCGTCGTAGAGGCGCTTGAGCCGCGGGAGCACGTTCGCCGTGACGGGGCCGCTGATGAGGAGCACGTCGGCGTGCCGCACGCTGCCGACGAGGATCACGCCGAAGCGCTCGACGTCGAACCGCGGCGTGAGGCAGTCGAGAATCTCGATGTCGCAGTTGTTGCACGCTCCCGTGTTCACGTGGAACACCCACGGGGATTTCTTCAGGGCTTTGAGCGCGAGCGACATTCCAGCGGCCTCCTAGTATCCGACGATCGCGAGGATCATCGCGATAGCCGACAGCGCGAACATCGGTCCCCAGAAGAAGCGGACCGCGTGGTCGATTCTGACCCTCGGGTTCGTATTCTTGATCAGAACCATGATGACGACGATCGCGACGTACTTGAGGACGGAGGTGAGAATCCTCCAGCCCTCGAAAAACACGCCTCCCCAGAACAGCGTGATGATAAAGAGCGGCAGGACGACGTACATGATCGCCGTGTTGAGCCGGACGACGGCGAGCGGCGCGCCCGAATACTCGATGTGGGTGCCCCCCGCGATCTCGGTCTCCGCCTCGGGGATGTCGAAGGGGAGAAATCCGAGCTTCGCCTGCGCGCAGAATATCATGACGACGAAGGCGAGCACGCCCGAGACGCTCCCGAGCATGACGCCGTTGTATTCCTGGTACATCAGAATCTTCTCGAACGAGAAGCTCCCCACCTTCACGACGGTGGTGAGCACCGAGATCACGAGCGGGAGCTCGTACGCGAAGAGGAGCTTCATCTCGCGGGCCGAGCCGAGCGCCCCGAGCGGGTTCCCCGACGCGCTCCCGCCGATGATGAGCGCGATCGCCGGGATGGTCATGACGTAGAGCGCCACGATCGTGTCGCCGACGAACGAGTGCGCCGGGTTGAGATTGACGAGCCAGAGGATCGTCGAGGCGAGCGTCGCCGCGGCGAGGCCGACGAGCGGCATGAGGAGGAATCCCGTGTGGCGCGCGCCCGCGGGCACCACGACCTCCTTGCCGAGAAGCTTCACGGTGTCGGCGAAGGGCTGGTACCACGGCGGCCCGACGCGGAGCTGCACCCGCGCGGTGACCTTGCGGTCGACCCAGGTCGTGAGCAGTCCGACGACCGCCGAGAACACGAACCCGGGGAACACGAGGTACTTCACGAAATACGATACGGCTTCCATGACACCTCTTCGCTACCTGTTCAGCATGAAGCGGACGAAGTACCGCCCGCCCTCGACCGCGCGCTTGTATTTCTTCTCGATGGTCGCGAGCTCCTCGAACACGAGCGCCCCCGACGTGCACGTCGCCACGCAGCGCGGCTCCTTCCCCTCGGCGAGCCGGTCGGCGCAGAGATCGCACTTGGGGGACGTGTGCCACGTCGAATAGGGGAGCATGACGCCGAACGGGCACGACATGATGCACGACTTGCACCCGATGCATAGGTTCCGCATGCGGACGATCGTGCCGTTGTCGTCCTTCTTGATCGCCTCCTGCGGGCAGACGTTGAGGCAGAGCGGCTCGTCGCAGTGCCGGCAGTGGAGCGGCACGGTCGCCTTCTCCTGCACGCTCCCGTGCTTCAGGTGCCCCTGCCCCTGGTGCCCCGCCGCGCACGCCGCCGCGCACGAGCGGCACGAGGTGCAGAGGTTCATATTGATATAGACGCGTTTTTCCATGATCTCACTTCTCGCTCTGCCGGCTCAGCTTCACCGGCACGGGGCCCAGAACGATCTCGCCGTCGCGCTCGAGCTTCCACGGGAACAGCTTGCGCACCGCGGGGAAATGGATCGTCGCGCCGACCGCGCCGGCCGGCAGCTTCTTCGTGATCTCGACCGGGAGCACGATCTCGGCGCCGGCGGTCGAAACCTCCACGCGGTCTCCCCGCTTGACCTTGAGCTTCGCGGCGAGCTCCTCGGGAACGAAGAGGGTCGCGACGGGGCACGTGATCTGGGACCAGTAGAAATTCCTGCTGAGGCTTCCGTCCCCCGCGTGAACCGATTCGCTCCACGGGATGAGAACCGTGCCCGCGGCGTCGAGCTCCTTCTGCGCGGCGGCGTAGGCGGCCCACTCGGCGGCCATGCCGTCGGCGCCGGGGGCGCGGGAGGTCTTGCGGGCCGGTTTCGCGGGCGCCGCGAGGTCCGCTCCCATCTCCTTCGCGAGCATCGAGAGGAACGTCTCCGCGGTCACCGCGCCGGCGATCGGGGGCATGAATTCCTCGCGCACGAGCTCCTCGCCGAAGGCCGGGGCGACGGTGCCCCTCTTCTCCATGAGGCTCGCCGCCGGGATGACGACGTTCGCGCGATCGGCCGTCTGGTTCCAGAAGAACTGCGTCGTGGCGGTGAACCGCTTCTCGCGCATCGCCTTCTCGATCGGCGCGGCGGGGAACACGGAGAAGAGATCGAGCCCGAGCGCGATGATCGCCCGGAGCTCCGTGCTCGCGAGCTTCTTGAGGCAGCCGTCCGGGCCCGCGGCAGCGAGCACCGAGTAGATGCCCCACGTATTCTGCTGGACGAACTGCGGCACGAACTTCCGCTCGCCGGGGCAGAGGTTCGTGAGCGCCTCGGCGAACGAGAATGCCAGCGCCGGAGCGCCGATCCGTCCGAAAATATTCGAGAGATACACGGTCACCTTTACGGCGCCGAGCATCGAGGCGGCCGCGGCGGCGAGCGCGTCCTTCGAGACGCCGCCGGCGCGCTCGATATCGGCCCAGCCGAGACCGTCGACGAGTTTCTTGAGATCGGGAACGAGCGCGGAGCCGGTCTTTTCGGCGGCGGCCTTCAGGAGCCCCGCCGCGACGGCCGATTCCCCGCCCGGTTTGCACCGGAGGTGCCGGTTGGCGAACCACGCGGTGCGGCTCGTCTCGGGGCTCACGACGATGACCTCGCTCCCGCGCGTGCCGTATTTGCCCGGAAGGACGTCCTTCGCGGTGCACGGATGCTCGGAGAACGAATCGCCGATGATGAGGCTCACGACGCGGTCCCCGGCCGGCTTCGCGCCGGCGGGCTTGATCGCCGACAGATCGCGGCTCAGGTACGCCCGGAAGAGCGGCGCGTCGTCGGGGGCGAAGAGCGCGATGTTGCCCGTGCCGAGCACGTCGCGCGCGAACGCCACCGCCATGCCCGCCTCCTCGATCGTGAGGTTTTCGCCGAGGAGCACGCCGATCGAGTCGTTGCCGAACTCCTTCTTCACGTCGGAGAGGCTCTTCGCCGTCTCGCGCACCGCCGCGGCGATCGTCGAGCGCTCGCCGATGATGAACGGATAGTTGACGCGCCGCGGATGCGTGAGAAATTCGGCGACGGCGTTGCCGCGGGCGCAGACGCTCCCGCCGAACTTCGAGCCCGCGCTCTTGTCGTAGTCGACGGAGAGGAGGGATTCGCCCGTGAATATCGGGCTCCGCTCCCCGCCGCGCAGAACGAGCGGGCACGCGAGCGAGCATAACGAGCAATTCGCCTTCAGTTCCTTCATGGCTCCACGTTCGCGGGGTCCGCGCCCCGCCGGGTTATCATCCGAACACGTTCGGGACGTGCTTGATCTTGTCGTAGCACATGTCGGGGCCGTCGACGCAGAGGTAGTAATGCCCCACGTTGCACCTGCCGCACTTCCCCATGCCGCACGACATCTTCCGATTCATGGAGAGATATATCTGCGGCGGCGTGTAACCGACCTCGAGCAGCTTCAGCGTGACGAACTTGAGCATGATCTCGGGGCCGCACGAAACGGCGATCGAGTTCTCGATATTGATGTCGAGACCGTCGAGGAGCGTCGTCACGAGCCCCACGTGCCCCGTCCAGTTGGGGGCCGGCACGTCGATCGTCGTCGTGAAGTCGACGTTGGGCGCCGCCTTCGACCACGCGTCGTGCTGGCGCTTGAAGCACAGCTCCTCGGGCTGGCGCGCGCCGAGCTTGATCGAGATGCGCTTGTATTTCTTCGGATTGGCGAGGAGCGCGTAGATGAGCGAGCGGAGCGGGGCGAGCCCGACGCCGCCGCCCACGACGAGGACCTCTTTGCCCTCCATCTTCTCCATCGGGTAGCCCTTGCCGAAGGGCCCGCGCAGGCCCACCTCGGCGCCCGGCTTGAGCGCGTGGAGGGCGTCGGTGACCTTGCCGGTGCGCAGGATCGAGATTTCCATCTTCTCGGTGACGGCCGGGTCGGAGCTCGGCGTGAACGGCGCCTCGCCGCAGCCGGGCACCGTGAGCTGCATGAACTGGCCCGCCTTGAACTTGATCGGGCGCGAGGGCGTGAGGACGAACGTCTTGATCGTCGGCGTTTCGACGATCACGTCCTCGACGAGCGTTTCGATCGGATAGTACGGGTTCTTCATTCGCCCCTACGCTTTCTTCGCGCTCCCGGCTTTTTCCTTGATCCGCTTGAGCGATTCGCGCATGTCGATGCTCGCCGAGCAGGTGTCGACACAGCGCCCGCATCCCGTGCAGTATATCGCCCCGTGGCTCAGCGGGAGATAATCGTATTTATGATAGAGCCGGTGCTTCATCCGGTCCGCCAGGCGCGGCCGCGGATTGAGCATCCCCGCCATGCGCGCGTAGCCGGTGACCTGGCAGGAATCCCATGTGAACATCCGCTGGAAGTGCTTGCCGTCGGCCTTCTGGTCGAACAGGAGGAAGCAGTAGCAGGTCGGGCAGATGTTGGTGCAGGCGCCGCATTCGACGCAGCGGGCCGCGATTTCCTCCCAGACCTCGTCGCTCAGCGTCGC
>JBFYZJ010000351.1:0-3052 GCA_041309565.1 Candidatus Krumholzibacteriota bacterium | reverse complement strand
CCCGCTGAGTTGCTTCCGTGCCAGCTGATCGGTCTCGACGCCGTTCTCGCGGACGGCGCCCCGTTCGGCGTCGTCGTCGACATGCTCCTCGGCGCCGCTCAGGACTGTCTCATCATCGAGCGCGAGGGGGAGCGGTATCTCGTCCCGAACGTGCCGGCGATCGTCCGGCGGATTTCGATCGAAGAGGGCATCGTCGAGATCGATCCCCCCGAGGGGCTTCTCGACCTGAGGTGGTAGGTTCGCGCCGGTATGGACATCTACTTTCTGACGATTTTCCCGGATATGTTCCGGGAGCCGCTCGCCGCGGGGATGACGGGCATCGCGGAGAAGAACGGGGCGGCGCGCTATCACGTCGTGAACCTGCGCGATTTCGCGGAGGATCGCTACGGCAGCGTCGACGACTACCCCTACGGGGGCGGTCCGGGGATGATCCTCATGGCGCCGCCGATTATCAAGGCGGTGGAGTCGGTCCGGTCCGCCGACGAGGGGGAGGACGCGCCGGTGATTCTGCTGTCGCCGTGCGGAGCGGTGTTCGATCAGGCGAAAGCGAACGGACTCGCGGCGAAGAAGAAGCTCGTGTTCATCTGCGGGCGGTACAAGGGAGTCGACGAGCGGGTCCGCGATCTCGTCGTCACGGAGAGCATCTCGATCGGCGACTACATTCTGAGCGGCGGCGAGCTCGCCGCGCTCGTCGTCACCGATTCGGTCGTCCGCCGTCTCCCCGGCGTGCTCGGAGACGAGCGCTCGGGAGAGTCCGACTCGTTCACCGCCGAGCGGGAATTCAGTCTCGACGCGGCCTACTACACGAGGCCGCCCGAGTATCGGGGGCTCGCGGTGCCCGAGGTGCTCATCTCGGGCAACCACGCGCGGATAGATCAGTGGCGGGCGGAATCGGCGCGCGATCGCACGCGGCGTTTCAGGCCCGATCTCGTGCTCAAGGCAGGCAAACAAGGGACGAATTGAAGGAGGAACCATGGATATCCTCGATCAGATCGCAGCGAAGCGAATGAAGGAATCGACGGGCGAGTTCGCCGTCGGCGACACGGTGCGCGTCGATATCAGGGTCGTCGAAGGGGATCGGGAGCGCGTGCAGGCGTTCCAGGGAACGGTCATGCAGCGCCGCGGCTCCGGCCTCGGCGAGACCTTCACCGTCCGCAAGGTGAGCTCGGGCGTCGGCGTGGAGCGCATTTTCCCGCTCCATTCGCCCAACGTCACCGCCATCCGCGTCCTGCGCAAGGGCAAGGTGCGGCGGGCGAAGCTCTTCTATCTGCGGGAGCTCAAGGGCAAGGCGGCGCGCATCACCGAGAGGATGGACAAGGTCGAGGAATGATGGCCGAGCGCCGGATCGCGTTCGAGGATCTGGTCCGGTTCGACGGCGCGCTCCGCGTTCCGCCGGCCGCCCTCCTTGCCGGCGTCGACGAGGCGGGGAGGGGAGCGCTCGCCGGCCCGGTCGTCGCGGCGGCGGTCATCTGCGAGCCGTGCGGCGAGCTGTGCCGGGTCCGCGATTCGAAGCTCGTGGGCGAGCCCGAGCGGGAGCGGCTCTTCGAGCGCATTCTGGAGCGGTGCCTCTCCCACGGCGTCGGGATCGTGGAAGCGGGCGAGATCGACCGCATCAATATCCTCAGGGCCACGCTCAAGGCGATGAAAACGGCCGTCGAATCGCTCGGCGCCTCCCCCGATCTCGTGCTCGTCGACGGGAACCGGCTTCCCGACCTTCCCGTTCCCGCGTTGGCGATTCCCGGCGGGGACGGCAGGAGCTTCTCGATAGCCGCGGCCTCGATCGTGGCGAAAGTCACGCGGGATCGCATCATGCGGGAGAGCGCCGACGTTTATCGCGGATACGGCTGGCGGGAGAACAAGGGATACGGCACGGCGCAGCACCTCGAGGCGATCGGACGGCTGGGCCGAACCGAGTTTCATCGGAGGAGCTTCAGAGCGGGCGCGTGAGCCTCGGCGCGCCGGAGCAGGGGGTGGCGGCGGTGGAGGAGCGGAACGAGTCTCCCGGAGCGCTCGGCGAACGGATCGCGGCGCACTATCTGCAGCTCGGCGGCTGCGTGATTCTCGAACGGAACTTTAGGATCGAACACCTCGAGATCGATCTGATCGTCCGGGACGGGGCGTGCGTAGCCTTCGTCGAGGTGAAAACCCGCCGGAGCCCCTCGTTCGGGGAGGCGCTCGAGGCGGTGAGCCGCGACAAGCTGAGGAACCTGCGGCGGGCCGCGCGGATGTACCTGATGGGCGCGCCCCCCGAATGCCGCGCGGGCGAGTACCGGTTCGACCTTGTCGCCATCGACTGCGATTGGCGGCGCGGCGGTCTGATGTTGCGGCATATCAGGGGAATCGCCTAGAAATGGCTTGATTTATCTGAAAAGGCGCTCTATTTTATTTGGGTACCGGTAACCCGAGGTTGTCCAAGGAGGAGTTTGCGGTAATGGCAACGAGATATTCGATGCTGGCTCTCTTGATGGTGTTCGTTTTCGCCGGATGCGGCGTCAGCGACAAGGTCGTCAAGGACATTCCGGTTCAGGAGATGGACAAGCTCAACGAGGATTATGTCGGCAAGGACGCCTGGACGAGGTCCCTGCTCATCGATCTCGGCCCCGAGGGGGTCATCGACCGCGATACGAAGGTGAAGCTCGTCTCCCTCGATATGCACTGGACCGGTTCCGTCACCGTCAAGGGCCCGAATAAACGCAACATCACCCACGCGTTCAACCTCGAGCGTCCCCTGACGATGGCAGCGATCGAGGAGAAGCTCAACAAGCTCTTCTACTTCTCGGATCCGGAATACCGCTATCGCATGAACCTCCGCAAGTACGGAAAGAAGACGGCGAAGGCGATCTTCGATCGACAGCTCTTCAAGGGCATGAAGCGCGAAGCCGCCATCGAGTCCTGGGGCTATCCCGACGATATGAACAGCGTCGATATCTCGGGGAAGCTCGAGGAGCAGTGGATCTACAAGGACGTCCGCCAGAAGACCACGAAGCGCTACATCTACATCAGAGACGGGCAAGTGGATAACTGGGAAGAGTAGCGGAGCGTCCGCCGTCGA
>JBFYZJ010000350.1:0-13291 GCA_041309565.1 Candidatus Krumholzibacteriota bacterium | reverse complement strand
CTCCCGCGCGCCATCGACCCGTCTTCCGCCATGATCTCGCACAGCACGCCGGCGCTCGTGAGCCCCGCGAGCCGCATGAGATCGACGGCCGCCTCGGTGTGCCCCGCGCGCCGGAGCACGCCCCCCCGGGCCGCCCGGAGCGGAAAGATGTGCCCCGGCCGCGCAAGGTCCTCGGGGCGCGTCTTCGGGTCGATGAGGGCGCGCACGGTTACGGCGCGATCCTGGGCGCTGATGCCCGTCGTCGTGCCGCGGGCCGCGTCGACGGAGACGGTGAACGGCGTACCCATCTTCGCCGTGTTATCCTGCACCATGAGCCCGAGGCGGAGCGCGTCGGCCCGCTCCTCGTCGAGCGCGACGCAGATGAGCCCCCGCGCGTGCCGCGCGATGAAGTTGATGCTCTCGGGGGTGACGAACTCCGCCGCCATGATGATGTCTCCCTCGTTCTCGCGATCCTCGTCGTCGACGACGATGATCATTCGCCCGCTCTTGATTTCGTCGAGCGCTTCCTCGATGCGGCTGAATGCGCTCACCACCGCTCACCTTCCTTCTTCATGCCGATAAGATGTCTTTCGACGTACTTCGCGACGACGTCGACCTCGATGTTCACGGCGCTCCCCGTCTTCACATATTGGAGATTCGTGCGCTCCCACGTGAGGGGAATGACGAACACGGTAAAGCGCCCGTTCCACACCGCGGGACCGACGGTGAGGCTCACGCCGTTCACGGCGACGGATCCCTTCGGCACGAGATACCTGAGGAGCTCCGGCGCGAGCGCGATCTCGATGCCGAGCGGCTTCCGCACGACCTCGGTGATCGTCCCCGTCCCGTCGACGTGACCGTTCACGATATGCCCCCCGAGCCGCGCGCCGGCGGCGAGCGCGCGCTCGACGTTCACCCGAGCGCCGGGCCGGATGCGCCCGAACGTGGAGACGCGCAGCGTCTCGCGGAGCACGTCGCACGTGAATCGCGCGCCGTCGACCGAGGCGACCGTCTGGCAGACGCCGTCCACCGAGACGCTCTCGCCGACGGCGAGCCCCTCGAGCGGGGTTTCGATCTCGAGACGCGCCCCGTCCGGTTTCTTCCGCACCGAGCGAACTGTGCCGATCGCCTCAACGAGCCCAGTGAACAATCGTATCCTCCCCCGTCACCGCGGCGAGATAGTCCCCGATCCTTCGCGAATCGAACACGAGGACGATATCCTCATCCATGGCCGTGCAGCTCCTGAGCCTGAGCTCCCCGCGCGCGAGCCACTGCGGCCCGCGCCCGTCCTGATACCACGCCACGCCGCTCTGTCCCGAGACGAGCGGCGCGTAGCAGAGCACGAGACGCTCGATGAGCCCCGCGCCGAGGAACGCGGTGGCGACCTCGCCCCCCCCCTCGACGATCACCCCGGTGATCCCCTTCGCCGTGACGTCCTCGAACCAGGCATGGAGGTCGACTCCGTGGGGCCCCCGCGGCAGCGGCACGACCTCGGCCCCCGCCGTCTCGAGCTCCCGCCTTCTGATCGGATCGACGTTCGTCAGGCAGTAGATGATCACCCGCTCCTTGCGCGCGAGCCACGGATAATCCTCGGGAAACCGGAGCGCCGAATCGAACACCATCCGCACGGGAGGCCGCATGCCCTCACGAAAGAGCCGCCGGTCGAGCCTCGGTTTGTCGATCGAGACCGTGCCGATCCCGATCGCGATCGATTCGGTCCAGGCCCGCAGCCGGTGAATGTAGCGCTGCTCCTGCTCCCCCGAAATATAGCCCCGTTCGGCTCCCCACGTGAGCCTGCCGTCGAGAGTAGAGGCGAGCTTGAGCGTCACGAACGGCTTTCCCGTGAGGTTCCGGTGCACGTAGGGAAGGTTGATCTCCAGCGCCTCGGCCGCGCACACGCCCGCTCGGACTTCGATGCCCCGCGACCGGAGAGCCGCCGCGCCTTTGCCCCGCATCCGGCTGTCCGGATCGTACATGCTGAACACGACGCGCGAAATCCCGGCCTCCGCGATGCCGTCCACGCAGGGAGGCGTGCGCCCGTAGTGGCAGCACGGCTCGAGATTGAGGTAGAGCGCGGCCCCCCGCGCGCGGTCTCCCGCATCGCGAATCGCCTCGACCTCCGCGTGGGGAAATCCCGGGCCCCGGTGATACCCTTCACCGACGATCCGGTCTCCCTGGACGATGACGGCCCCGACGAGCGGATTCGGAAACGTCTCGCCAAGCCCCTGTTCGGCGAGCTCGAGCGCGCGGCGTATGTACGTCTCATCCCGATCCATAGCTTTCTCCTTCGAGAGAAAACCGCTGCTCCGGGGCTTGCATGCAGGGGGAGATCGCGTATCAGCGAGATGCCGCGCCTGAACAAAGGCGGAAAACCTTCTCCCATCCAGACTGTTACTGTCGGCTCCGGAATTACGCCGGATCGGTGAGCATCGAGCTCATTCGCGGGCTTTCACCGCCGGTGGGGATTTTCGCCCCGCCCCGAAGGTTCGAGACCCCCGAAGGGGCCTCCTCAGTATATTGTTATCTAAATTCTAATCGGCCATACGAATGGTGTCAAGTGCGCAATTGCCGCTATTCGCCGAGCATCGCGGAGACGAAGAGATCCGGATCGAACCGCTCGATATCCCCCCTTTGCTCGCCGACGCCGACGAAGAGGACGGGGACGCGGAGTTTCTGCTGGATCGTGACGACGGCGCCCCCTTTGGCCGTGCTGTCGAGCTTCGTGAGCACGAGCCCCGAGACCGGAAGCACCGCGGTGAACGCCTCGGCTTGCCGGAGGCTGTTCTGCCCGGTGTTGGCGTCGAGCACGAGCCAGCTCTCGAGGCCGACGCCTTCCATCTTCGTCGAGAGGACCGTGATGATCTTCTTCAGCTCGTCCATGAGGTTGACCTTCGTGTGAAGGCGCCCTGCCGTATCGACGATCACGATATCGATGTTCCTCGCCTTCGCGGACTGCACCGCGTCGAACGCGACGGCGGCGGGATCCGCTCCGCTCTTCTGCCGGACGATCGGCACCTCCGCGCGACCGGCCCAGAGCTCGAGCTGCTCAACCGCCGCGGCGCGAAACGTGTCGCACGCCGCGAGAAGAACAGAATTGCCTTCGGACTTGAAAAGGTACGCGAGCTTTCCGATGGTACTCGTTTTCCCGACACCATTTACGCCGACAACCACGATAACGCGCGGACGCCCCTTCGGCGGCTGCGGCGATGGCGTCTCGCGCATGATCGCGAGAAGCTCATCGGCTATGATCCGGCGATACTCTCCCGGTCCGGCAGCGGCCCCGGCCTGCTTCCGGAGACGTTCGACGATCCGCTCGGTCGCCTCGGGGCCGAGGTCCGCCGAGAGGAGAATCCCCTCGATCTCCTCGAGCGCGTCCGCGCCGGCCGCGCCGGCGGCGAACAGTCCTTGCAGGGAGCCGAAGAGGCGCTCCTTGGTCCTTCTCAGTCCGTCGAACAACTTGTGCATGCGATCTTCCCCGTCAGTTCGAGGAGGCCTCCGACGGCAGGAGCACGCGCTCGGACGCGGCGCGGTTCCGGAGCACCTTCTCGATGCCGTCGAAATCGACCGAAACGACGCGCGAGACGCCGCGCTCCTCCATCGTGATGCCGTACAGCGTCTCGGCGACCTCCATGGTGCGTTTGTTATGCGTGATGATGATGAACTGGGTGTCCTTCTTGAACACCTGGAGCATCCGGAGCAGGCGCTGAATGTTGGCGTCGTCGAGGGGCGCGTCCACTTCGTCGAAGATGCAGAACGGGCTCGGCTTCGCCTTGTACAGGGCGAAGAGCAGCGCGAGGGCCGTGAGCGCCCGCTCTCCCCCGGACAGGAGCGCGATGTCCTGCAGGCGCTTCCCTTTGGGGCGCGCCGTGATGACGATGTCGGCCTCGAGCGGATCGGCGCTCTCGCCGAGCGCGAGATCCGCCTCTCCTCCCTCGAAGAGGATTTGGAAGGTCTGCTGGAAGTTCGCGCGCACGACCTCGTACGTCTCGAGGAACTGGGTGCGCGCGCGGGCGTTGATCTTCTTGATCGCCTCGTCGAGCTCCTCCTTCGCCTTGAGGAGATCGGCCTTCTGCGACTCGAGGAAATCGAGACGGGTTTTCTTCTCGTTGAACTCTTCGACCGCGGCGAGGTTCACCGGGCCGATCGATTCGAGCTTCTTCTTCTCACGGTCGAGCATCTCTTTCGTCACGGCCGCTTCTTCGTCCGTGAGCGGCAGCTCCTTCCCGTCACGGTAGCAGTCGAGATCGGCGGCGTACATCTCGCGCGCCTTGTCGATGAGGCCGCTCATCTGCGTCTCGAAGGTCGAGAGCGCGATCTTGATCTCGTTGAGCCGTTCGAAGATCCGCTCGCGCTCCGCGGCGCGCGCCTTGAGATCCTTCTCCGCGGCCTCGGCCTCGGCGCGCCGCTCCTCGAGACTCCCCGAGAGCTCGTCGAGACCCCGCTCGTAGGAGCGCTCCTCCTCGAGCAGCACGTGCACGACCGATCGCTCGGTCTCGATGGCGGCGGTGAGCCCGGCGAGCTCCGCGTCCGATTCGGCGATCTGGCGGCGCCGGTCCGCGGCGATGCTGCGGAACTGCTCGTCCATCACGGTGAGCCCCTTCAGCTCCTCCCGGTCCTTGTCGAGCGCGCCCCTGAGCGACGCCAGCGCTATCTTCTTCTCCGTGAGCGAAGACTCGATCTCCTCCCGGCGCTTCTGGACACCGACGAGCTCCCCTTCGATATCGGCCGACTGCCGCAGTTCGCCGCTCTCCTCCTGCATCCGGAGCGAGAGCTTCATTTCCTCGAGCTTCGCGAGAATCTCGAATCGCGATGCCTCGATCTCATCGAGCGCCCGGAGGAGCATTGACACCTTCTCCCGCCGCATCGCGTGGTCCTTCTCGCAGCTCTGCAGCTCTTCCCGTCGCTTCGAAAGCGCTTCGCGGATCGGCGGGATCTCCGCTTCGATCTCGCGCACCCGTTCCTGGAGACGCTCGCGCGCCGCGCGTTCCTCATCGCACGCGGCCGCCAGCGCGGCGGACTCGCGTTCGAGCTCCGGTATCGCTTCTCCGAGCCGCTCGAGATCGTTCGTACGGCCGAGCAACGAGAAATCCTCCGTGCCGCTTCCGGCGAAATAGACGCCCGCGGAAGCGGAGAACGCCATACCGGAGAGCGTTACGGCCGTTGCGCGTTTCCCGCGCTCCGAGGAGACGAAATCGATCGCCGCGGCGGGATCCTCGAACAGACAGGCGCCGCGAAGCAGCGCGTCGACGAGGCCGCGACGCGCGCCATCCACCGCAACGAACGAGGCGAGCGATCCGAGGCAGCCCGGAACGCTTCCCGGGTCCGTGTCGCGCTCCGTCCCCGGCGCGTCCTCCGCGAAGAGGCGCACGCGCCCCGGGGCGCGCTCGGCGATTTCCCGGACGAGATCGAGCGCGCTCGAGAACCGGTCGACGACGACGCCGTCGAGCACCCCGGCGAGCGCCGCCTCGACCGCGGGGCGGTAACGGTCCTCGACCGTGAGAAACTCGACGAGCGGACCGCGCACACGCGCGTCCCCCCGGGTGAGGACCTGCCGCGCGCCGCTCGGAAATCCCTCGAAGCTCTCCTTCATTTTCCGGAGCAGATCGTGCTTGCTCTTCAGGTGGGCGAGCTCCGCCCGCTTCTCGGCGAGCAGGCGCTCGCGCTCGAATATGCGCTGCTCCTGGTCGCGCATCGAATCGGCGAGGCCCGATCGCTCGCGATCGAGCGCGGCGTTGCGATCCTCGAGCTCCCGGCACGCCGCCGCCCTGACCTCTTTCTCGGCGGCGAGCGCCTGCCCCTCGCGCTCGGCGTCCGACACGCGCTCCCGCGTTTCCGCCGACCGGCCGTCGAGCTCGGCGAGCGTCCCCTCGTAGTGCTCGAGGGTGTTCTTCACCCGGGCCTGATCCTGAATCAGATCGAGTTGCGTCTGTTTCATCTCGATCAGCTTCGCCGTGAGTGTCCTGATCCGCTCTGCGACCGCGCGGAAATCCTCGGCGAGAGCGGCGACCGCTCCTTCTTCGATCGCGATCCTCGACTCTTTTTCGGCGCCGAGCGCCTTCACCGCGGCGACGCGTTCGCCGATCTGCGAGAGGCGCCCCTCCGCCTCGGCGATCTCGCGCGAAGCGTGCTCGGTCCGGATCCGCGCCTGGCTCTCGCGCTCGGTGAACTGGATCACCTTTTCCTCGGACGACTGGATCCGCCGGCGAATGTCGTAGCGCTTGTTCTGGAGCTCCGTCCGCTTCCGCTCGAGATCGAGGTGCGCCGCCCGCGCGTCCGCGACCCGCCGCTCGAGCTCGGCGAGCGAATCGTCCTCGTTCCGCGAACGGGAGAGACATTCGGTGAGCTCACTCTCGGCCGCGCGCCTCTCCCCGATGATCTCCGACAGCCGCGCGCGGATGCCGACGACCTCCCAGCTCCTGATGCGATCCCTGACGATCTCGTAGCGGCGCGCCTTGGCCATCTGGTACTTGAGCGAGCGAACCTGCGTCCGGAGCTCCTCCAGAATGTCCTCGAGACGCGTCAGATCGGTGTCGGTGAGCTCGAGCTTGCGCTGCGCTTCCTCCCGCCGCATGCGGTACTTGACGATGCCCGCCGCCTCCTCGAACATGAGGCGGCGCTCGCCGTGGACGTCGTTGAGCACCCAGTCGATCATCTCCTGCTCGATGACCGAGTACGAATGGCTCCCCGTGCCCGTATCGGCGAAGAGGTCGCGGATATCCTTGAGCCGGCACGGCATCTTGTTGATGAAATACTCGCTCACGCCCGAGCGGTACACCTTGCGCGTGATGCTGATCTCGCTGTAATCGAGCGGAAACTGGCCGCGCTCGTTGTTGATCGTGAGATTGACCGAGGCATATCCCATCGGCTTGTGCTGCTGCGTGCCGTTGAAGATGACGTTCTCCATTTTCGAGCTACGAAGCTGGCGGGCGCTCTGCTCACCGAGAACCCAGCGAACCGCGTCGACGATGTTCGTCTTGCCGCAGCCGTTCGGACCGAGGATCGCCGTGATCCCGCCTTTGAATTGAAGGCTGATCGGCGCCATGAACGATTTAAAGCCCACCATCTCGAGTTTCGAAAGACTCACCGGTTGTTCCCTCCCGACATCGCAATGCCCTCAACGAGTCGCCGCTTCGATCGTCACGACCCGCGCATACCCGACCTTGTTGAGTCCCAGAAGATCGAGCCTCGCCTTCGCCGCCTCGTCCTCCGTGGCGAATTCGCCGACAATGATCCGGAGCCATTTCACGCCCTTGATTTCGACCTCGACGATCCGCGCCGAAAATCCGTTCTTCTCGAGGTACGTCTTCTCGTTCTCGGCGCGGAACGTCTCCGTGAACGAAGCCACGTGAATCGTGTAAACGCCCTGCGCCGGTGCGGCCGCGGGCTTCGCCGTCTCAGCGGGCCCCGGTTTCTCCGTTTCGACGGCGACGGACCCGGTGCCGACCGGCCCCGCTCCTTCCGTCGTTCCGGACGGCTGCGCGGCAGGAGAGCCGTCGATACCCGGGGCGGCGGTGGTTTCGGCCGGCGCGCTCGTCGAATCCGCGCCCCCCGAAAATCCGCCCTCCCCCCCGACCTGCGCGACATCGCAGGCCGGCGCCCGGCCGGCGGGCTGCTTCTCGCCGATGGTGCGATTCATCACGGCCCACCACACAATGAAAGCAAGGATGAGAATGCCCGCCGAAATGCTCACGACGCGCAGCACGCTGAGGCGCGGCTTCCGCTCCGGGCCCGATTCCTCCGCGACGGGCTCCTCGGCGAGCGGTTCGAGATCGACCGCCTTCTCCAGCATCGGAACCGCGATCGGCTCCTCCGCGGCGGCGGGCGTCTCCACCGGAGGTACGATCGGCGGCGGGGCGGCCTGCTCGCCCGCCTTCCGAGGCGCGGGGGTCGGAGCCGGCGACGGAGCCGGCGCGCGTTTCCCGCAGAAGCAGACGAGCTCGACGGGGGGCATGTTCTCCTCGCCGAGCGCCTTGATGTTCTTCTGAAGCTCCCCCTCGCTCATATCGTCGATGCGGCAGCAGAGCAGCAGGCCGTCGACGAGCTTCGCGAGCGGATTGATCTTCGCGTCTTCCGTGTAGAGCGTCGAGCAGTAGATGACGACATCGTGCTTCGTCCGGAGGAACGCGATGATTTTCTCGAATTCCTTGATGGCGAAGGGAATCGTGCGCGCGACCGGGAACGAGCCGGGGCCCGCGACGCTCACGCCCTCGATCCCGACTGCCCGCGCCACGGTCTTGAGGGAGCTCCCGTAGAGCAGGAGATCGAGAAAACCGTGATTCTCGACGTTCTCGACGAGACCGCCCAACCCGGGGTGCAGGAAGTCGCCGTCGACGATGAGCACGCTTCTCCCATGCTTCGCGATGATGTGCGCGATCTGCAGCACGGCGAAATCGCGGGATATCCCCTTCTCGCCGGCCGACAGGGCGAGGATCACGGCGCCGCTCCGCTCCCTGATCCGTTTTTCGAGTTGGGCGCCGACATCCCTGAAATGCTCGAGCTCGCTCGCTGAAGAGGGATCGCCGGCCGCCATGAACTGCCGGATGCGCTCTTCGTCGAGGAATATCGTGTACCCGCCTCCCGGCCCTTCGCACGAGCCGCCATCCGCTTTTCCCCGATCTTCACCGGTCATCACTATCACTCCCTCCGGAGAACGCCCGCAAGCCCGTCGGCAAGCTTCGCGACAATCAGGTCTTCCTCGTCGACGTGAATCGTTCGAGGATCGATCATAATGGAATTGTCCTTCACGCGCGCCAGCACGGCCGGCTCCCCCCCGCGCAGGAGCGCGGAGAGCCGCTCCGCGCGGCCCGCAGGAAGGGTAATGTGCACGACGGTCGTCCGCAAGGGATTTATCGGGAAGCTGCCCCCGCCGATCGACGACTCGGATTCGGCGACCGTCACCTCGACGCCGGCGTACCGCTTCGCGATCCGCCCGGCGAGCCCCTCCGCCCGTTCCCGCACGCGCCCGGCGGGCTCCATGATCATGCGGAGCGAAGGGATCCCCGCGATATCGCCCCGCCAATACTCGCGCAGCGCCTGCTCGAGCCCCGCGAGCGCGAGCTTGTCGGGCCTGAGCGCCCGCGAGAGATGGTTTTCCTTCATGCGGGCGATGAGCGGAGCGCGACCGACGAGCGCGCCTCCCTGCGGCCCACCGAGCACTTTGTCGGTGCTGAAGCTCACGACGTCGACACCGCTCTCGATCGCCGTCTCGATGCATTCCTCCCCTTCGATCCCCGCCTCCCGCAGCGGATAGAGCACGCCGCTCCCCTGATCGTACATGACGGCGACGCCCGCGGCATGCCCCGTCTCGGCGAGCTCGCCGAGGGACACCTCGTTCGTGTATCCGACGATCCGGGAGTTGGTCGTGTGGACCTTGAGGAGCAGGGTGGCGCCGTCCCGGATGGCCTTCTCGTAATCCTTCCGGTGCGTCCGGTTGGTCGTCCCGACCTCGATCACGCGGGCCGCCGCGTGAGCGAGTATCTCGGGAAGCCTGAAGCTCCCGCCGATCTCCACGAGCTCTCCGCGCG
The DNA here is from genome assembly GCA_041309565.1 of Candidatus Krumholzibacteriota bacterium. Classification (GTDB taxonomy): domain Bacteria; phylum Krumholzibacteriota; class Krumholzibacteriia; order Krumholzibacteriales; family Krumholzibacteriaceae; genus SSS58A. Next base: position 3,788 of record JBFYZJ010000350.1, on the reverse strand, counting down.
ACACGGCGACGGCGCTGGCGCCGGCGAGCGTCTGCACGGCGAGGAGCACCGCCGCGGCGTTGTTGTTCACGACGAACGCGTCCTCGGCCGCCGTGAGGAGCGCCAGCAGCCGCGCCGCCCGGAGACCGCGCTCCGTTCTCTTGCCGCTCGCGAGATCGATCTCGAGCTCGACGTACGCGCGCCCCGCGGCGTCGATCGCCTCACGGACGCTCTCGCCGAGCGGGGCGCGGCCGAGATTCGTGTGGAGCACGACGCCCGTCGCGTTGATGACCCGTTTCATCCCGGGAACCGCGAGCGCATCGAGCTCCGCGGCGACCTCGTCGGCGATCGGAGCGAGAAGTCCGTCCCCCGGACCCAGGGACTTCGAGCCTTCGAGCAGCATCGCGCGGCGCCGCTCGATCGCCTCGCGGACGATCCGCGTGACGCCCTTCCGCGAAAGAGGGTTGATGCGCGGAGCGATCCTCGGGTCCTCGAGCACCTTCTCGACGGACGGTAATTTCTTCAGGGACGATTGAATATCCATTTCCTTTAACCTTATTGCTCAAGCAGGATTTGCCGATTTCTACCATAGGTAGGGGTTACCGTCAACTATTTTCACCATATATGGGTCATGCCGCCGGTTTTTTCGGGTCTACGCCCGGCGGGCCGGGCCTCCGAATTTGCTGCTTGATGAAGGGGTGCGCTTCTGCTAAAGAGAGCTTAGCGCGAAACCGGAGAAAAAGGAGCTCTCGATGAACCGATCGTGTCGCCGTGCGATACTGCTTTCGTTCGGATATCTCATGCTCGCCGGCTGCGCCGCGCACCGGAGCGCCCCTGACAATCTCTACGCGCGGCTCGAGGAGAAACCGGCGTCGCTCGACGCGAGCGTGCTCGCCGGCAGAACGATCGTGATCGACCCGGGACACGGGGGTGCGTTCGACGGGGCCGTCGGCGCAGACAGCCTCCGGGAGGCCGACGCCAATCTCGGCGTCGCCCTCTACCTCTGGGGGCTGTGCGCGGACGCGGGGGCCGACGCGCATCTCACGCGCACGACGGACCGGGACCGGCTGCCCCCCGGTTCCCGCGAAGCGGGGGACGATCTCGCCGCGCGCGCGGCGCGGGCGAACGAGCTCGCCGCGGACGTCTTTCTGTCGATCCATCACAACGCCAACTTTCCCGTGAAGCGCGAGGTCAACAAGATCGAGGTGTACTACCGCGCGGGGGATCCGGGCTCTTCCTTCGAGCTCGCGCAGGATGTGCAGGTGCATCTCGCCCGAAATCTGGGTATCGAAATCTCGGAGGTCAAGCCGGGGAATTACGCCGTGCTCAGGAACTCGACCGCCGGCGCCGCGATCCTCGGCGAGGCGAGCTATCTCTCCCATCCCGCCGTCGAGGAGCGTCTCAAGCTCTCGGCCAAGCAACGTCTCGAGGCCGAGGCGTATTTCCTCGGCCTCGTGGAATATTTCTCGCGCGGGATTCCCTCGCTCTCCCGGCTCTCTCCGGCGCGCGACACGATCGAAGCGCCCGAGGAGATCTCGTTCTCGGCGCGGGGCGCGGCGGGCGTGCCGCTCGATCCCGGCTCCGCGCGCATCCGGCTCGGCGGCCGCGAGATCATTCCCGCGTTCGAGGCGGCGTCTTCCGTCATCCGTTTTCCCATGCCCCCCGACCTTCCGAACGGGACGCACCGCCTCCAGGCGTCCATCCGCAGCGCGCGGGGAGCGACCGCGTGGAGCCCGCCGGCGGCGATCCTTCTCAAGCGGCCGCCGCGGCACATCATTCCGCTCCCGCCCGCCCTGAAGCCCGGCGGGCTCGCGTCGATGTCGGTGCGCGTGCTCGACGAGCGCGCCGCGCCCGTCGCTGACGGCACCCCCGCCTCCGCCCGCTGCGAAAGGACCGGCGAGACGTTCGAAGGCTCATGCGTGCAGGGAACCTTCTCCTTCGAGCTCGCGCGCGGGCTCGCGCGCGAGCCGTTTTCCCTCACGGTCGACGGGCTGACGGAGCGGGTCGAGTTTCCGCCGCTCGACGAGCGGGCGGCCGCCGCGATCGTCGTCGTCGACGCCCGCACGGGAAGACCGGTCCCGCGGCCCGTCGTCCACGGCAGCCTCGCCGCGAGCGTCATTGGAGACGAGCGCGGGAGGATTCTCGTTCCCGCGTCGAGCCGCCCCGAAACCCTCGTCGTCACCGCTCCCGGCTACGCGCCGGCCCTCGCCGACACAAGCGTCGCCTCCGGCGCCGCGCGCTTTACGACCATCAGGCTCGATCCGCTGTTCGGTGGCGTTTTCGCCGGAAAACGCATCGCTCTCGATCCCGGCGGCGGCGGCTCCGATCCGGGAGGCCGGGGCGCCGGCTCGCTGCGCGCCGCATCCGCGAACCTCGAAGTCGCGCGGATTCTCCGGAGTCTCCTCGAACGCGCGGGCGCCGCGGTCACCCTCACGCGGAGCGGGGACGAAACGATCTCGGCACAGGAGCGCGTCTACGCCGTCAATCGCGCCGACGCGGAGCTCGCACTCGGCATCAGGCACGACGCGCCCCCGCACGGAATCGACGCGCCCCGGTCCGTCCTGCACTTCTCCGGCAGCGCACGGGGACGATCGCTCGCGGACCGGCTTTCCGCCGCGCTCGGCGCACTCGCCCCGGAAGGCCCGATCGCCGTCGCGGAGTGGGCGGACGTCTTCCTCCAGCAGACCGCGTGCCCGGCATGCGAGATCCACTGCGGCCCCGTCGAGGACGCCGCGCGCGAGGCGGCCATGAGCGATCCCGCGTGGCTCCGGTTCGAGGCGGAGCGGATCCTCACGGCAATCGCGGGCTTTTTCGGGTACGAAGGAACCGTCGCCGCCTCGTTCAAAGTTACGGTGGTCTCCCGAGGCGCCCCGGCCGCCGGCGCGTCCGTCGACGTCGACCGGCTCACCGTCCGCACGACCGACGCCGGCGGCTCGGCATCCTTCGGCCTCGTCGAGCCGGGAACACGCCTCGTGACGGTTCGGCTCGCCGACGGGCGTTCGGCGCTCTTTCCGAGCGCGGTGCACCCCGGCGACACGACGCTCGTTCTCGAGATGCCGTGAGCCGACCGCGCGTTCCGTGCCGCCCTCTCACCGCGCGCTTGACATCGCAAAAAGCGGCGTACGATATTATAGGGTAAACGCGGGAGAGAGGCCGCTACGCATGGGGATAATCAGCGAGCACGACCGTCGGATGCGCAGGCGACTCATGCTCATCGTTCCTCTCGTGATTCTCGCGCACCTCGCCGCCCTCGTGACGATCGAGCGCATCGCGTTGCTCCGCGATCTCGTTTCGCTCGGGTACGAGGGCCCCACCCGATTCGAGCCGGAGATTTCGATCATCGACAGCCGTGACGCGCCGGCGAAGTCCACGTCGCGCGCGCGGAGCGTCATGGTCGTGCAGGACGTCGTCATCGAAGGAGAGGACAAGCCGAAGCGCCCGCGGGGCAAAGAGCCGGCCCCGAAACCCGCCGAGCGGCCGCGCGAGCAGCAGGTATCGATCCCGATCGCGGGAGATTACGCCTATCGAACGTACGCGTCCCGCGCGCCGGTTCCGTACCGCGAGGATTACGTCATCATCAGAATGATCGAGCCGGAGTACCCGGCCGACGCCCTCGCCGGCCGGGAAGAGGGATACGTTCTCATCGAGGCGTACATCGCGAGCGACGGCACGGTGAACGAGGCGTACGTCCGCTCGTCCTTCGGCCCGGTGAGCTTCGAAGCCTCGTCGCTCACCGCCGTGCGGCAGTTCCTCTTCAAGCCGGTCAGAACGAACGGCGCGCCGGTCTCATTCTGGGTGAGCTTTCTCGT
>JBFYZJ010000349.1:0-5264 GCA_041309565.1 Candidatus Krumholzibacteriota bacterium | reverse complement strand
AGAAGGGGGAACGCTACGTCCCGAGCGAGATGGAGCGGGGTCTCCTGGCGGATCAGGCGTGGGAGCTCGCCGTCCAGGGACGGATCATGCAGCGCGAGATCGAGAGGCTCGGCATCACCGTTTCGGACGCCGAGCTCGTCTCGTTCCTTCGTCAGAATCCTCACCCGTCGCTCCAGAACGTGTTCAAGACGCAGGACGGACAGTTCGATTACCAGGCGTACCTCCGGGCGCTCTCCGATCCAGACGTCGATTGGACGGAGCTCGAGCGCTGGGGCCGCGCGGCGATCCCCGAGCTCAAGCTTCAGACCTACCTCGTGGCGCAGATCCACGTCCCCGAAAACGACATCCTCGATCGCTACAAGCGGCAGAACGTGACGATGAGGGCCCAGTACGTCCAGATTCCGGTGGAGGGCGAAAGCGCGGCGCCGTACGAGCCGTCCGACGCCGAGCTCCGCGCCCTCTACGAGCAGAAAAAGGACGATCTCAAAGCGCCGGCGATGCGCCGTGTGCGCGTGATGGAGATCGAGAAGAAGCCGACGGCCGCCGACGAGGAGGACATCCGGGCGCGCGCCGCGGATCTGCGCGTTGACATCGCCGACGGCACGCTCGATTTCGCCGAGGCGGCGAAGGAGTACTCCGACGACAATACGACCGCCGAAACGGGCGGGGATCTCGGATTCTTGAAGAAGGGGGAGATGGACCCCGCGTTCGACTCGATCGCCTTCGCGCTGAAGCCCGGCCAGATCAGCGAGCCGGTCCGGACGCCCTTCGGCTTCCACCTCATCAAGGTGGCGGAGCGCAAGACGGAGAAAGGGGCCGAGTCGGTCCGCGCGAGCCACATTCTCATGAAGGTCGAGCCCGGATCCGATACGGTCGACTCCCTCCAGACGGTGCTGCGCCAGATAAGCGAGGAGATCCACGACAAGGGGATGGAAAAAACGGCCGCGGACCGCGGGCTCAAGACGTTCGATTCGGAACCGTTCGCCGAGGGGATGTTCATCAAGGACATCGGCTTCGCGCCCCGCATCTCCAGCTTCGCGTTCAATTACGACGAGGGCAGCGTGAGCTACGGGATCGAGGGGGAAACGTCGATACGCTTCGTCAAGGTGATCGAGGAGATTCCCGAGCAGGTCCGGCCGTTCGAGCAGGTCGCCACGCAGCTCGCCGAGGAGATACGCGCGAACCGGGCGTCGGACGCGGCGATCGCCGCGGCTGAATCCCTCCGCAGGGACATTCTCGCGGGCGGCTCCTTCGACGCCGCCGCGAAGGCGAAGGGATTCGCCGTCAAGGAAACACCGTCATTCAAGGCGGGCGATCCGGTCCCGGAGGTCGGAACCAACACGGCTTTCCATACCGCCTGCACCTTCCTCGCCGTGAACACCGTGAGCCCCCCGATCAAGGGGCAGAACCGCTACTACGTGATCAAGCTGATCGAGCGCTCGGAGCCCGACATGGCGCAGTACGTCGAGGCGCGGCAGGCGCTCGTGAACGAGATGCGCAACGAGGTCGCCAACCGCTTCATGGCGAGCTGGTACCAGGGTGTTCGAGAGAGCGCGAAGGTCGAGGATCTGCGGGAGAAACCGCTCCAGTGATCAGCCCTGCTTGTCTTTGCCCTCGCCGATCTCGGTCTTCTGCTTCTCGGCATAGGACTCGATTTCGTTTTTCGTGTCGCGCGAGGCCTTCTTGAACTTGCTGATCGATTTCCCGAGCGCTTCGGCCATATCGGGCAGGCGCTTCGGCCCGAAAAACAGAAGCACGATGAACAGTATGATGAGGAGCTCCTGCCAGCCGACGGGCCCGAAGAAACAGAAACCGGGTCCGAGGGTCGCGAAAACCGAAGAGTTCAGCATGGTACCCATCCTCTCTATTAAGCGTATATCCGGAGCAGCAGCGCGACGAAGACCATTCCGAGCACGCTGATGAGGTTCACTTTCAGGGAGAATCCGAACGTGAGCGTCAGGACGAGAAGATCGAGCTCGGCCGGCCCCACCGTGAGCGTCTTTCCTGAAACAAACAGATTTCGCATCACGTTTCCCTCGGGGAGTATCAGCCCGATCACCTCTCCCACGACGCTCCCCACGATCACCCCGAGAAAAAACACGAGCGCTACGAGACCAATGCGTCTTTTCGCCGCCACTACATAACCTCCTCAGCCATTATACATCGCGCCGCGGGGACGGCAACGCCTAAATTCCCCCGCGCACGGATTCGCGGATCCGGTCGTATCCGACGATGAAGGTGGCGTCGACGAGAGGCGCCGGACTGATCTGCTCCAGAACCGTGCGGCACCGCAGCGTCTTCGAGAGTCTCCGCATGAGCCGCGGGTCCCCCTTCCGGTCGACGAGAACCGATTCCCGGAAATCGAGCCGCTCCGCGTTGTCGACGATGAGGACGTCGATCCCGCGCAGCCTAAGCTCCTTCGCCACGTCCATCGCGATCCCCGTCTGCCGCGTTCCGTTGAGAACCTCGATCTGGAACGCAGGCTCCTCCCCGCGCGCGAACCGCGCTCCGAGCCCGAGCCACCGCACGGCGAGCGAGAAGCCGATGACCGCCGCGAGCAATGCCGCGACGATGATCGCGCGCGGACGCCGTTTCCGCTTGCCCGCCATCCTCGTCACCCGCGTTTACCCCCGAAAAACGGAGCGAGCCGCCGGTAGCCCTCCTCGAGAGCTTCGGATACGACGCGCGTCTCCGCGAGGGCCGTCATGAAATTCGTATCCCCCGTCCAGCGCGGGCAGAGATGCACGTGAAGGTGGCCCGCGATCCCCGCTCCCGCGCTCTGTCCGATGTTGACGCCGACGTTCATGCCGTCGGGTCGATAGGCCTCGCGTATCGCGTTCTCGCACCGGGCGAGGAGCGACACGAGCTCGCGCCCCTCGTCGGCCGACAGCTCGCCGAAACGCTCGATGTGCCGCTTGGCGACGATCATGACGTGGCCGTTCGTATAGGGAAACATGTTGAGGATGACGAACCAGTGAATCCCTCGCTCGAGCACCCCCACCGCGGCGTCGTCCCCCTCCTTCTGGATCTCGCAGAAGAGACATCCGCCGCTTTTCGGCGCCGAAAAATAGGCGCTTCGCCACGGTGCGTAGATTCTATCCATTCCCGTTCATCGACCTTTCGACCGGCCCCGCGACCGCCGGCCGGCGCCGGCGCCGGGAGCTCCCCGGCGCCGCCCATCATGCATATCTGCTCCACGCGGGAAATTCAAGCACGATTTCCTCGACCGTCCCGCCCGATACCCGCAGGGCGACGTTATCGATGAGGCGCGTGCCGCCGAGCCGTCCGGCGCACGCGAGCAAAACCGTTCCCTCGATCCGGTCGAGCGGCCCGAGCGTGGCGCCCGCGACGGCGATCGCGTACTCCACGTCGAATCCGGCCGCGCGCATCGTCTCGCGCATCGCAGCCGCCGCGGCCGCCGGATCGCGCTCGCCCGCCTCGATCACGCTCCGCGCCGCGGCGAGGCCGGCGTACATCGCGGCCGCTCGCGCCCGATCCGCCGGATCGAGATAGCGGTTGCGGGAGCTCATCGCGAGCCCGTCAGCTTCCCGCACCGTCGGGCCGAGCCTGATCGCCACCGGGAAATCGAGATCGGCCGCCATCCGCTGGATGATGAGCGCCTGCTGCGCGTCCTTCTGGCCGAAGTAGGCTTCATCGGGCCCGATGATATTGAACAGTTTGGCCACGACGAGCGTCACGCCCTGAAAATGCCCGTGCCGCGAGGCGCCGCAGAGAACGTCCGACATGCCTTCGACCGAAACACGCGTGCGGTCGGCCGGGGAGTAGAACGAGGACGTTTCCGGGTGGAACAGGAGATCGCAGCCGAGATCCTCGAGCATGCGCCGGTCGGCCTCGAATGTTCTCGGATACCGGGTCAGATCCTCCCCGGGCCCGAACTGCTTCGGATTCACGAAGATCGACGAAACGACGAATCCGGTCCGCGCTCGGGCCATGCGCACGAGGCTCGCGTGCCCCTCGTGCAGCGCGCCCATCGTCGGAACGAGCCCGATCCGCGAACCGGCCTTCCTGGCTGCGTCGACGATCCGGCGGGCATCTCGAGGAGTCGTGACGGTTTTCATGTCCCGGCGGTCCGGTCCTTTTTCCGGCCTTCGGCGTCGTAGCTGTGTTCCAGGGAGGGAAACAGCCCCTCCTTCACGTCCCGCACGTATGCGGAGACGGCACCCTGCATCCTGCTCCCGAGCTCATCGTATTTCTTGACGAATCGCGGCAGCGGTCTGTCGTGTATCCCGAGCATATCGGTGATGACGAGTATCTGCCCCGAGCAGTGCGGCCCCGCGCCGATGCCGATCGTGGGGATCGAAACCGCCTCGGTGATCCGCTGCGCGAGCTGCCATGGAATCCCCTCGAGCACGATGGAAAAGCAGCCGGCCCGCTCGAGGGCGACGGCGTCGCTCACGAGCAGATCGGCCGACCGGGCGTCCTTGCCCTGGACGCGGTAGCCCCCGAATTGGTGCAGCGACTGCGGCGTGAGCCCGAGATGCCCGACGACCGGTATCGACGCCTGCACGATCGCCTCGATCACCGGCACGTAGCGATGCCCCCCCTCGAGCTTGACCGATTCGGCGCCCCCCTCCTTCACGAGCCTCCCGGCGTTCCGAACGGCGTCCTCGACGCTCGCCTGGTAGGACATGAAGGGCATGTCGGCGACGACGAACGCTTTCGGCCGCGCCCGAGCCACCGCCTTGGTGTGGTGGATGATCTCCTCCATCGTGACGGGAAGCGTGTTCTCGAATCCGAGCACGACCATCCCGAGGGAATCGCCGATGAGAATCATATCGACTCCCGATTCGTCGACGATCCTCGCGCTCAGGTAGTCGTACGCCGTGAGCGCGACGATCTTCTCTCCCCGCGCTTTCATCTCGAGGATCGTGCTCTTCGTCACTTTGTCTCTCATGGCGCTCCCGGTTCCCACGAGGGCACGTAGAACCGCGTGCCCGTGAATCGCTCCGTGATTCTCGAGAAAAGATCCTCGAGGTGCTCGCGGCTCGCCGCGAAATCGAGCCGATCGGTATTGACGATGAGGAGCGGCGAGTCCTCGTAGTGGAAAAAGAAGTGATTGAATGCGTCGTTCAGCCCGCCGAGGTACTCCTCGGTGATTCCCTTTTCGTAGCTTCTCCCGCGACGGCGGATGCGATCGTAGAGAACGCCCGGGGAGGCCTGGAGATAGATGACGAGATCGGGATTGACGATCTTCCCCTTGAGCTGCTCGAGCAACCTGTTGTAGAGCACGAGCTCGTCGTCTA
>JBFYZJ010000348.1:0-4911 GCA_041309565.1 Candidatus Krumholzibacteriota bacterium | reverse complement strand
ACGAGGATGACCTCGTCGATCTGGTCGACCGTGAGGTTCGCGTCCTGCAGGGCCTGGCGGCACGGCTCGAGCGTCTTCTGGACCAGCGGATGCACGAGCTTCTCGAACGTCGCCCGCGTGAGCATCATGTCGAGGTGCTTGGGACCGGCGCTGTCGGCGTGCAGGAACGGCAGGTTGATATTCGTCTCGAAGACGGTCGACAGCTCGCATTTGGCCTTTTCGGCCGCCTCGCGGATCCGCTGCAACGCCATACGATCCGTGGAGAGATCGATTCCCGTCGACGCCTTGAAATCCCCGACGATCCAGTCCTGGATCGCGCGGTCGAAATCGTCGCCGCCGAGCATGGTGTCCCCGCTCGTCGATTTGACCTGATAAATGCCGTCCGAGAGCTCGAGGATCGAGATATCGAACGTGCCGCCCCCGAGATCGTAGACGGCGATCTTCCCCATGCGCTTCTTCTCGAGCCCGTAGGCGAGCGCTGCGGCGGTCGGTTCGTTGACGATGCGCAGAACATCGAGCCCCGCGACCTTGCCGGCATCCTTCGTCGCCTGGCGCTGCGCGTCGTTGAAATACGCGGGTACCGTGATGACGGCCTGGGTGACCTCTTCGCCGAGGAACTCGTCCGCAGTCTGCTTGAGCGCCCGGAGAATCATCGCCGAAATCTCGGGCGGCTGATAGCTCTTGTCCTTGAGCTGGACCAGGATCTCGTCGTTCTTCCCCTGCGTGACGTTGTAGGAAATTCGCCCGATCTCCTCCTTGGCCTCCGAGAATCGCCTTCCCATGAATCGCTTGATCGAGTAGACCGTGTTGTCGGGATTGGTGATCGCCTGGCGCTTCGCGAGATGGCCGACGAGCCGCTCGTTGTTTTTCGCGACCGCCACCACGGAAGGAGTCGTCCGGCTCCCTTCGGAATTTGGAATGATCACCGGCTCGTTGCCTTCGATCACCGCGACACACGAGTACGTCGTTCCGAGATCGATCCCGATTACCTTTCCCATGAATGGTCCCTTTCCGATTGAGATCTCCGTTTCGAAGCCGTCTATTGTTTCCTCTTCGATACGAGCACGCGCGCGGGTCTGAGAACCTGATCGTGCAGCATGTATCCCCGCTGCATCACCTGCGCCACGCACCCTTCCTGAACGTCGCTCTCGATCTCGCCGACCGCTTCGTGATACCGGGCATCGAAACTCCGCCCCTGGGCTTCGATCTCCTTCAATCCGGCCTTGGTGAGAATATCCATGAGACCGGCATGGATGAGCCTGATCCCCTCCTGAATATGGTCCTCCGCGCCGCCCAGATTGGCAAATGCGCGATCGAAATTGTCGATCCCCCAGATGATTTCCTTGATGAGATCGGCGTTCGAGTTTTTTCTATGCAATTCCTGTTCCGCGCGTGTCCGCCTCCGGTAATTCTCGAACTCCGCGGCGAGCCGGAGGATCCTATCTTCTTTTATGGCAATATCTTGCTTTGCATTCTTGAGCTGTTTGTCGAGCTCCATGAGCATCGTGTTCTTGCGCTCGATGAGATCGAGTAACTCCTTGCGCTTGGAACGCTTGAATCGTTTTTGCACGCCCTCGCGCTCAATCGGCTGCTCGGGCGTTTCCGCGCTTTCGCTCCCGGTGGCGTCGAGGGCATCTCCTTCGGGCTGCGATACGGGCTCCGTCCGTTCGCCGCCGGTTGAAGGCGCGTTCGACGTTTCCCCGGTCGGCTCGCCGCCGGCGCTCTCAGGAGATCCGGCGACCGCCTCGCGCTCGACGCCGCTTTCGTCGAGGTCCCATTCCCGTTCAGCTGCCAACGCTCTCTCCTTCCCGCCGCTGCGGCCTATCCCCGCCGATGTGGATGTGATGAAGCTCGTCGGCCGTTCGATCCAGGAGCGCAAGAACCAGTCCGTACGTCATGCGCGTCGGGCCGAGAACCCCGAGGAGACAGTCGCATTCCGCCGCCTGGAACCTCCGCGTTACGATCGCGAACGGCTCGAGCTCGCGTATCCTGTTCTCCTTGCCGATCGTGATCGAAACATCCGCGTCAAGCCTGCTTTTCAAGGCGTTCAGCATCAGGCTCCGCTCTCCCATGAGACGGACGAGATTCTGCAGGATGAGCGGGCTCTCGAGCTCGGGCCGGTCGGCCGCCTTGTCCGTGCCCCCATAGTAATACCGCAGATCGTACGGCCAGTCGAACAGCAGCTCGGCCTCGCGGGACACCGCTCCCGCGATCTCGCGTTCCATCCCGGCCGTCTCCCGGAGAAACGCCTCGAGGCGCTCGGGAACACTCTCGAGCGGATGCCCCGCGATCCGCTCGTTGATCAGCTGCACGGCCCGATCGACGATGAACGGAGGATAATCCTTCGAAAACTCGACGTAGACTTTTCGCGCGGCATCGGGAAAGAGCGTCAGCACGACGAGCCCCCCGCGCGGCTGGAGCCGAACGATCTCGAGTCGCTCGACGACGCTCCGGGAGTGCTTGATCCCCATCGACAGCCCCATGTAGCTCGTGAGCTCGCCGAGAAGCTGCGACGTGATCGCCATGACGTCGCGGACGTCGGTCCAGTTCTGCCCGATTCTTCTTCGAACCCGCTCGGCGAGCGGGCGGCTCAGCGCGGTCACCCTCCCCATCTGATCCACATAGAGACGATACCCCCGATCGCTCGGCACCCGACCGGCGGAAACGTGCGGCTTGAAGATGAGCCCGAGCTCCTCGAGACGGTGCAGGACGTTCCGTATATGCGCGGTGCTTTCGGCGAGGCGGCAGCGGGACTTCAGCATCCGCGAGCTGACCGGCTCTCCGGTCGCGACGAAGCTATCGACGACGTGCCGCAATATTCTTATTTCACTTGCAGTTATGCGATCCTCTTCTATCATATTCTGGCACTCTCCATGCCCGACTGCTAGTATCTTCAAGAATGTACGGATTCCGGGCGGAATTGTCAAGAAAGCGGTATGCAAGGGAGAAGCCAGATTCCTTCGGCCGGCATCAGCGAATGAGGTCGCCGATTCGATCGAAGCGGATCCAGTGTTCCTTGTAATCTACGGACAGATAGAGGAAAAGCTCCTTGCCCCTGAGGAGCTTCTTGTCGAGCGGCCCCCAGTACCGGGAATCGTAGCTGTGATCCCGGTTATCGCCGAGCACGAGAATGTGCCCCCGGGGAACGACGAGAGGCCCGAAATCGCGAGCGCCGCCCTCCTCGTACTTCGCGTAGCTCTCCCGCTGCTCGATCCCGTCGATGAACAAACGCGTTCCCTGGAGCGCGACGGTCTGCCCCTCGACGGCGATGCATCTTTTGATAAGGTCGGTCTTCCGATCCTCAGGCGATTTGAAAATCACGATATCGCCCGGCTTCGGATCGCGGACCTTCGGCAAGCGCCATTCCGTGAACGGCACCTTCGCCCCGTACATGAACTTGTTCGCGAAGAGAAAATCGCCGATGAGGAGCGTGTCCTTCATCGACCCCGACGGAATGTGATAGCTCTGGATGACGAGTGCGCGGACGACGAGCGCGAGGGCGAGCGCCGTGCCGACGATCTCGACGTACTCCCGCAGCTTCGATTTCTTTTTCGCGCTCTTGATCGGATTCATCGGCACATCCCCGATTCACGCTAGCGTATGAGGTCGCCGATTCTCGCGAACCGGATCCAGTGCTTCTGGTAATCGAGCGAGAAGTAGAGAAACAGCGCCTTGCCCCTGAGCAGCTTCTTGTCGAGCGGCCCCCAGTACCGGGAATCGTAGCTGTTGTCCCGGTTATCGCCGAATACGAGAATGTGCCCCGCGGGCACGAGAAACGGCCCGAAATCGCGACGGGGCAGGTCGCCCAAGAGGTATTTGGCGTGGCTCTCGGGCTGCTCCCGGCCGTCGATGAACAGGCGCGTTCCCTTGAGCTCGACGCTCTGCCCCTCGACCGCGATGCAGCGCTTGATGTAATCCGTTTTCCCGTCGCCGGGGAACTTGAAAATCACGATGTCGCCGGGCTTCGGATCGCGGATCTTCGGCAGTCGCCAGTCGACGAACGGCACCTTCGCCCCGTAGATGAACTTGTTGGCGAAAAGAAAATCCCCTTTGAGGAGCGTGTCTTCCATCGACTCCGACGGGATATGGTAGCTCTGTATGATGAGCGCGCGGACGATGAGCGCGAGGACGACCGCCGTGACGACGACCTCCACGTACTCCCGCAGCTTCGATTTCTTCTTCGTTCCCTTTTCCTCCGAACCCATCGGTACCTCCCGCCGTGGCGTGATCCATATATACAGTACGAAATTCGTGACACCCTGTTGCGGAGATTCTACCAGCTTCTCCCCGAGGCGCAAACTTCATTTTGGCGATGCGGCGGCCGCGCCGGACGGCGCGTTCCGGGTCGTTCAGTACGGCACGAGCAGGCTGACGCCGACACCCGCCCCCGAGGTCTCCACCCCGACCTTGAATCGCATATCGTCGAGCTTCGCGTCCACGTACGCGTCGATCACGATCCCGAGGATCACCGCTCCCGACCACCACGTCCAGTCCACCGAACGCTCGTAGTATTCCGTGACCCAGCCGTCGTGGTAATTCCATTCGCTCGAGCCCTCCGGATAGGTGTCGCGCACTGCCTTTTCCCGCTCGAAGAACCTGAGGTTCATGAAGATCTGGCTCACGTAGAACGTCTCGAGCCCCATCGCGAGCGCCGCCTTGAAGGGCTTTTCGTTGTACATCTGGCCGAGCCCGGGGACGAGGAGCGCGCAGAGCATCGCGATCCGCCCGCTCTTGCGATCCCGGTAGTCCTGATCCCCCGTGATCCCTCCCGTCTCTCCGCCGATCACGCCCTTGAGCTCGTCCATCGTCCAGACGACGGTGTCGCGCGGCGCCGCGGCCGTGTCGGCTCCGGCGCGTGCGGTCGTGTCGCGCGGCGCCGCCACGCTCGTATCCGGCGAGATCGGAAGAGCG
>JBFYZJ010000347.1:0-2738 GCA_041309565.1 Candidatus Krumholzibacteriota bacterium | reverse complement strand
CCATCAGCTTGCGTGAATACGGGTGGAACGGGTCGAGATAGAACTGCGCGGCGCTCGAGATCTCGACGATGTGGCCCGCGTACATCACCACGCCGCGGTCCGACAATTCGCTCGTCGTCGAGACGTCGTGCGTGATGAAGATGAAACTCTGTTGAAGATCGCGCTTGATCCCCTTCAGGACGTTCATGATGTTCGCCTGCGTCAGCATGTCGAGCGCCGACGTCGGTTCGTCAAGCACGACAAGATCGGGCTTCGTGATCAGCGCCATCGCGATGATGGCGCGCTGGCGCATCCCGCCCGAGAGCTCGAACGCGTACCGCGACAAGAAGTCCGTCGACACGCCAACCAGCTTGAACACCTCGGCCGCCTGGCGGAGCGCCTCCTTCTTGCTGAGCCCCTGATGCACGACGAGCGGCTCGGCCACTTGCTCGCCGACCCGCAAGACGGGGTTCAGCGCGTTCATCGCGGCTTGAGCGACCATCGACATCCTGATCCAGCGGACTTCGGAACGGAAGCGCTCCTCGGACAGCGCCATGATGTCCGTGCCGCGAAGCAGCACGCTGCCCGTGAACGTGTGCACGTTCCGGGGAAGGAGGCGCAGCAGCCCGCGAATGAACGATGTCTTGCCGCAGCCGGACTCGCCGATGACGGCAACGGCCTCGTTCGAGTCCATGTCGAGGTTCACGCCGTCTACGGCTTGAACGACTCCGCGGGCTGTCCGGAAGTACAAGCGTAGGTCCCGCACCTGCAAGAGCCTCTCTGCCATCCTACTGTCCTCTCAATCGCGGGTTGAGGATTCGGTCGAGCGCGTAACCGAGCATCGAGAACGCGAGCCCCGTGATGATGAGCATGACCGCCGGCTCGACAACCCAATAGTACTGCCCCTGGTACAGGGCGCCGTTTGCGTATGCGTCGTTCAGCATCTTGCCCCACGTCGGCAGGGACGGATCTCCCAGCCCGAGGACCGCGAGCGACGCCTCAGTGAACACGAGCGCTGGGACCGCGGCAACGAACCCTGGAATCAGCGTCGGCGCCACGCGCGGGATCAGGTAGCGGAAGATGATGCGCGAGTCCTTCGCGCCGTACGCCCGTGCCGCCTCGATGTAGGGCGCGTTCTTCACCTGCAGGAACATGGCGCGGTTCGTCTTGATCTGCGCGCCGAAGATCCCGAGCAGGATGAGGATGCCGAGGACCGTCATGATCGTTGCCGAGTAGAACGTCGCGATCATGATCAGGATCGGCAGAGCCGGCAGCATGAGGTTGACCTCGCAGGTGCGTTGGATCAGCGCGTCGATCCACCCGCCCTTGTACGCGCCGATCGCGGCGATCACGAAGGTGAGAACAGACGTTCCGCACGCCGCAATGAGGCCGAACATCAGCGCGATCGGCGTTCCCCAGAGGAGTCCCACCAACAGGTCGCGCCGCATGTGATCGGTCCCGGCCAACCCGTAGACCTGGCCGTAGACGACCAGACGCACGTCCACCGTCGTCCCCGCCTCGAAGGTCAGCGTCTCGACGCGGAGGCGGTACTCGCCCTTCTGGACCGGCGGCGGCGTCACGCCATCCATCGTCCCGCCGACGGGGAAGAAGAGCGCCATCGTCGGGACGACGTTTCCGAGCGTCCGACGGAGTTTGGTGTCTCCGCTCACGGGATAACGGAACGATTGCGCGATCGCGTTCTGGAACAGCGGGAGCACGCGGCCGTCCGGCCTGACCCACGACAAGGTCACCTGCGATTTGAGCTGGAGGTGGTCGGACTCGAGGAAGATGTTGATCTCTTTCGGATACGTATTGTACGGGTACTCGAACACAAGATCGAAGCTTGACTTCGTGACCGTGGCCGAGACCGCTTCTGTCTTCACGAGGCTTGGCTCAAGGGTCTCCGAACGGGCGATGATCGTCTCGGGGAGTTTGTCCGAGCGGAAGAAGTTCGTCCACGCAGGCGCCGCGTTCTTCGGCGCCTCTTCCCAGACCGCGTCGGAGCCGCGCCAGAGACGAATCGCGTACGGAAGAGGCAACGACACCGCCGCCCACAAGCTCGTCAAGAGCAGGACACCGATGACCCCGAGCGCAACCACGGCCGAGGGATACCGCCTGAGAGCCGCCCACGCGCGCTGGATTCGTTTCATCACTGGGCTCCTTCCGCACCGAGTTTCACGCGAGGATCGATGATCGCGTACAGGATGTCGAGGAGGAACACCGTCAATGCGAGGAGATATGCAAACAGGACCACCGATGCGACAAGCACGGGCGTGTCAAACGCGCCGATCGCGCGGAAGAACATCGTGCCGAGGCCCGGCCATTGGAACACGCGCTCCGTGATGATCGCGCCCTGCCACGCTCCGATGAGGATGAGCGCGAAGTTGGTGATCACGGTCGGAAGCGCCGGGCGCAAGACGTACCGCCGTTCGATCGCCCGCGAGGTCAAGCCTTTGGCCTTCGCGAGCTCGACGTAGTCCTCGGACGCGCTGATCAAGAAGAACGTTCGCCAGGCGTAGATGCCGATGAACATCGCCGCGAGGAGCCAGGCGAGCGTCGGCAGAATCATGTGCTTGAGCACGCTGAGTGCGTATCCGAGCGTAGTGCCCGGCACGGGAGCATCCACCATCCCGCCCCACGGCAGGATCCCCAGCATCGCGGCGAAGATCATGATGAGGAAGATCCCGAAGAACCACGGCGGCGCCGACGAGATCGGGGCCAGCGCGATCACGGCGCGGTCGAGGAAGCTCCCGTATCTT
>JBFYZJ010000346.1:0-2579 GCA_041309565.1 Candidatus Krumholzibacteriota bacterium | reverse complement strand
AATCCGACCGGCGTCGATGACGAGGACGCCGCGTACCCGAAGTCGACCGTCGCGGTCGGGCTCACCTTCGACAGCTCGCTCCCGCTGTTCGATCAGACGCGGGGCACGTTCGTCGGCGGCTCGGTCGATTTCGGCGGCCTCAGCTTCGGAGACGACGAACGTTATTTCAAGACGCTGGTGGAGCTTCGGCGGTATAACCGCCTCCGCGGTTTCGTGCTCGCGTACCGGGTGCAGGTCGGAGGCATCGAGCCGTATCTGCCGGACGGATTCGTGCCGGCCGAGGAGTGCCTCTACACGGGGGGGAGCTCCTCCGTGCGCGGATGGGGCAATTCCGAGCTCGGTCCGAAGCTCGACGGGGAGCCGATCGGGGGATACAGCATCTTTCTGGGGAGCGTCGAGGCGCGGTACGCGTTCGCCGGCTCGTTCGGGTTGGCCGCCTTCGCCGACGCCGGGAACGTCTGGGCGCCGGCATTCACGTACCGCTTCGACGATCTCGCGTACTCGATCGGCGCGGGTCTCAGGCTCAAGACGCCGATCGGCCCGGTGCGGTTCGACGTCGCATGGCCGCTGACGGACGCGCGCGATACGAATGAAACCACGCAGTACATTCTGAGCATCGGCCAGGCGTTCTAGGGGAACGCTCACCGCATGAAGAAGGTTTTGAAATACGGCGCATACGTTCTGATCGGTCTCGCGGCTCTCCTCGCGATCGCAGGGGCCGTCACGCAGACCGAGTGGTTCAGGGAGCGGCTCCGGGGCTACGCCGAGCGCGCGGCCGACGAGCGCCTCGACGCGCGGCTCGCCATCGACCGCGTCGGCGGCAACCTTCTCAGGCACATCGAGCTCCACGGCGTGCGGCTCGTCCGGGAGGGCGATACGCTCATTTCCGTATCGTCGATCTCGATCGATCTCACGCCGCGGCGGCTTCTCTCGAAGGAGATCCGCGTCGATTCCCTCGTCATCGATGCTCCGCGTGCGGCCCTGCGCCGGCGAGCGGACGGCTCGTGGAATTTCGAGAACATCGTGAAATCGTCCTCCGACACGGCGAAGGCGCGGAAGAAGTTCCCCTTCGCGGTCCGGCTCGATCGGGTCGCGCTGCGTGACGGCGCCCTGTTCGTCGACTCGAAGGAGCCCGCGGTACCGGACGCCGTGACCGACATCAGGATGACGTTTTCCGCGTACTGGGGAGACACCGCGCAGACGTTCTCGCTCTCCGAGCTCAGCTGCCGGAGCCAAAAGCCCCCGATCGATCTCGAACGGCTCACCTTCGCCGTCAGCCGCACGCGCGAGGGGCTCGCCGTGAGCGATCTGCGCGCGCAGACGTCGCGGAACGCGCTGAACGGCCGCGGCTATTACAGCGCGCTCGGGAACGCCGCGTCGAGCGGGAGCCTCGAGACCGAGCCGGTCGACCTTTCGGGGCTCAGGACCGTCTTTCCGGCGTTGAAGATGCGCGTGAGCCCCGCGATCGATCTCGACGCCAGCCTCAAGAACGATACGCTCACGGCGCGCATCGGGCTGAAGGAGAAACGGGAGAGCATCGTCCTCGACGTCTCGGTGCACGGGCTCAGCAAGGTCTTCGATGCGGCGGCGCGCGACAAGGTGGGTTATTCCCTCCGCGGCACGGCCCGCGCCCTCGACCTCGCCCGCTGGTCGGGGAATTCGAACATCGACTTCGTCGCGAGCGGCACGTTCGATCTCCGCGGCACGGGCATGTCTGCCGGCGCCGCGGCCGTTCGAGGAACGTTCGATTTCGACGGCTCGACGGTACGAAAGATCAGGTTCGACGATTGTGCGGGAACCTTCTCGTACGAGTCCGGAGACGCCGCCGCGGCGGTCGACGCGTCCGGCCGCTTCGGGCGGATCGCCGCGAAGGCGTCCGTGGCGGGCATCTCCCGCGAGCGGCGTTTCGAGGCGAGCGTCGAGACGCGGAATCTCGATCTCGCGTCCCTGACCGGCCGGGACGGCCTCCGCTCGCGGTTGAACCTCGCCGCCTCGGCGCGCGGCGCGGACCTCGGCCGCCGGCGCATGGCGGCGGCGGTTGAGCTGCGCATGTCCCCTTCGGCGGTCGAGCGCGCCGCGATCGACACGCTCTACGCCGACGCCGGCTATGAATCGAATCGCGTGCTCGTGCATCGGCTCCACGGCCGCGCCGCGGCCGGGACGTTCGACGCCTCCGGGGAAATCGGCCTCGCGGGGCCGAGCACGCTGTCGTTCGCGCTCGATATCGCGGATCTCGCTCCCCTGCGCGGCATCGTTCCCGCCGATACGCTCCGCGGCACGGGACGGATCGAGGGGGACGTCGCCGGAAGGCTCGACTCTCTCTCCGCGACGGGGCGGTTCTCGCTCGCCGGCGTCGCGTACGACGAGCTGGGCGCCGATTCGGCGGGTGGCGATTTCTCGATTCTGCGCGCTCGATCCGGCGTCTCGGGAAGCGGCGCGGCGACGCTGGCCCGCCTCGCGGCGTTCGGCGACTCCGTCGCGTCGGTCTCCGCCGCGCTGAGCTTCGCGGACACGGCGCTCGATATCACGGCTGATATCACGTATCGCGACAGTATCGGGGCGCATGCCGAAGCGCTCGT
>JBFYZJ010000345.1:0-6800 GCA_041309565.1 Candidatus Krumholzibacteriota bacterium | reverse complement strand
CCGAGGTAGACTGCGATGTTGCTGTTCT
The DNA here is from genome assembly GCA_041309565.1 of Candidatus Krumholzibacteriota bacterium. Lineage (GTDB taxonomy): Bacteria > Krumholzibacteriota > Krumholzibacteriia > Krumholzibacteriales > Krumholzibacteriaceae > SSS58A. The sequence continues at coordinate 6,772 of JBFYZJ010000345.1, read as the reverse complement.
TTATATCGGGCTGCTCGGTCATTTCCTCCGCCTCGAGCTCCTCGTCCGTCATATTCACTATGCTGGACATGCCGACCTCGTAGCTGGCGCTCAGAAAGATCATGCCCTTCTCCATCTGGTAGCCGATCTCGGCGCCGCCGAGAATGCCGATATCCATGGATTCGAGTTGATCCTTGATATCCTCGGCTTCGCCTTCCACTTCGACCTCGGCCGACATGAGGAAGCCGAACGTCGGGCCGGCGAAGATTGCGGGCTTGATCTTGCCCTCGGTCGGGATGGTGACCTTCAGAAGCAGCGGGAACTCGAAGTAGTTGACCTTCCAGTCGGCCTCGAAGGTCTCATCGTCGAACGACATCTCCTGGGTCGCGCCCTTCAGCATGTAGAGGGCCTCGACCTGAACCGCGAAGAGCTCGGTGAAGGCGTAGTTGAAGAATACGCCGCCGCCGAAAGCCGTTTTCATCGAGGTTCCCTCGGCGTCGTCGCCGGTGATATTCGCCATATTGAGGCCGCCCTTAACGCCGAACATCATACCTTCGGCGAACAGGGGAGCAGCGGTGAACAGCAGGACCGCCGCCATCATCAGAGCAAACATGTACTTCTTCATGACTTCCTCCCTTTCGAACAAACAAATTACATATTAAACGATCCGTATCTCGAACGATGGTTGCTGTTCGGCAATCACCTCCTTAAAAGGCTGAACCGAGTCAACACTTTGGGCGATAGTTAATACGGAAGCTGTTTTCTTGGCAAGAAATATTTTCACAATTTTTCATTTTTTCGGCGTCGCGCACCGAGGACGATTTCGTACACCCGCGCGTCGCGCGCTTCGTTGATATACGCGCCTGCATCGGATAAGTTGCGCGGGATTTGATGGTGGGCCCACCAGGATTCGAACCTGGGATCAACCGGTTATGAGCCGGGGGCTCTACCGCTGAGCTATGGGCCCGCTCCCGGATCAGACGTCGATGTAGCCTTTGAGCTTCCTGCTCCGGCTCGGATGCATGAGCTTGCGGAGCGCCTTCGCTTCGATCTGCCGCACGCGCTCCCGCGTCACGCTGAAGATCGTGCCGACCTCCTCGAGCGTGCGGGGCGTGCCGTCGCCGAGACCGAACCGAAGCCGCACGACCTTCTCCTCGCGCTTCGTGAGCGTCGCGAGCACGCGCGAGACCTGGTCGCGGAGCATCGCGTGCGCGGCGGACTGGTCGGGCGCGGATGCGGAGGTGTCCTCGATGAAATCGCTCAGGTTCGAGTCGTCGTCCTCGCCGATCGGCCGGTCGAGCGATATCGGCTCGATGCTCGCCTTCATGACGCTCTTCACCTTGCCGACCGGATAGTTGAGCCGCCGGGCCACTTCCTCGGGGGTCGGCTCGCGGCCGAACTCCTGAACGAGCTTCCGCTGCGTGCGCGACACCTTGTTGATCGCCTCGATCATGTGAACGGGCACGCGGATCGTGCGCGCCTGATCGGCGATCGCGCGCGTGATCGCCTGCCTGATCCACCACGTGGCGTACGTGCTGAACTTGTAGCCCTTGCGGTAGTCGAACTTGTCGACCGCGCGCATGAGCCCGCTGTTCCCCTCCTGGATGAGATCGAGGAACTCGAGCCCGCGGTTCGTGTAACGTTTCGCGATGGAGATCACGAGCCGCACGTTCGCCTCGATCATCTCCTGCTTCGCATGCTGCGAGCCGCGCTCCCCCTCCCTGATGTCCTGCACGATCTTTCTGAGCTGGTCGTAATGGACGTTCTCTTTGCTCTCGACGTGATGGATCGCGCGCTCGAGTTCCTTGAAGCGGTCGCTGAAGCCCTTGAGCTCGTGCGGCGTCCATTTCGATTTCTTCTTGAGCGCCTGCTTCTCCTTCGTGTTGCCGCCGGCGAGGATCTTCAGGGATCGCTCGACGCTCTCGTGATTCATCCCGACGAATTTCTCGTATTCGTGGACCTGCTTCTTGTGCTGCTCGATCCGCTTGAGCACTTCCTTGATCTTCTCGACGAGCCGCTCCATCTGCGCGGGATTGAGCTTGATCTTCCGGTACTCCTCCTGGAGCTTGCGGGTGCGCATGTCGATCTGCTTCTGGATCGTCGCGGCGGCGGTCGCCTGGTGCTTCTTCTTGAGCTTCGATTCGAGCTCGACGATCTCCTCGCGGAGGTTGATGATCCGCTTCAGGATGCCGACGTACTTCTTGAGCTCCTTGCGCCCGGAAAGATGCGGGTGCAGCCCCCCCGTCTCGACCTGCACGAGATCCTCGAGACGCATCGTCCCCTTCTCGAGGCGGTCAACGTAGCGCTTGAGCTCCTTCGTCGTCGCGTTGAGCTTGAACACCGCCTGGAAGATCGTGAGGTGCCCGTTCTCGATGCGCTTGGCGATCTCGATCTCCCCTTCGCGGTTGAGGAGCGGCACTTTCCCCATCTCCCGCAGGTACATGCGCACCGGATCGTCGAACCGCACGGCCGTATTGAGGCTCTCCTCGGATTTCTTCGCTTCCTTCTGTTCGCGCTTCTTGCGGGCCTCGATCTTGAGGAGCGCCTTCTCGCGCGAATCGAAGAATTCGATGTTCTCGTCGCTCAACCGGTCGTAGAGCTCGATGATTTCGTCCGGATCGAATCCAGCGCCGACGAGCTCCTCGATCTCCTCGTTGAGGACATAGCCCTTGTCCTCCGAGACCTTCTTTATCTCGAGCAGAATCTCCTCAATCCTGTCGATTTCCATCAATCCGGATTTCCTCCTTGAGATCTGCGCTCTTTGAGCCGTCGCGAAAGATCCTGATATGCCTTCGTGATCTCGCGGATCTCTCGGTCCGCGTCCGCCCCGCGCTCCCCCTCGAGCGCTTTCAGGCGTTGTTTCATGAGATCGAGCTCTTCCTTGAGAGCTTCCTTCTTGATCCAGATGAGCGTATCTTCCAGATAGAGCTCCTGAGGCCCCGGCGGCAGCGGCAGGAGCGCGATCTCCGATGCCAGCATGCTCAGCTCCGGGTCCTCGATGCCTCCCGTGAAGGCGGAGCTTTTGATATCAATATTGTTTTTCACGGCCGAGTCAAGGGCTTTGTAATAATCCATGAAACGAGTTCCCTCAAGGTCTCCGATGTCAAGGCCGTCGAGTATCTTCCGAGCGTATCGCTCGTCCTCGAGCCCGATCCTGAAGAGCATCTTCTGGTGCCGCTCCCGCAGGCTCTCCGCTTCGGGGGGCTGCTCAGAAGAGGCTTTCGGGGCCTGCACCCGCGTCGTGAGCCCCGATCGCAGCGTGCCGACCGGCACCTCGAACAGGTTCGATATCTCCTGCACGTAGAGATCCTGCCGCACCCGGTCCGCTACCGAGGAGACGGCGCCCAGAAGATGCTTGAGCACCTGATTCTTCCGGTATGTCGTTCTGGTGCCGCTGAGCGCCTCCTGCTTCAGGAACGCAAAATAATGAGGAGCAGAGCGCATAAAACCGCGCAATTCATCTGCTCCCCTTTTTCTTACGAAACTATCAGGATCTTCCCCTTCAGGAAGCACCACGACATTGGAATCGAGCCCCACAATCAGGAGCTCATCCGCGGCTCTCACCGATGCCCGGATTCCCGCCCGGTCTCCATCATTGGTAATATATACATGATTAGCGTATCGTGCAAGGAGTCGGCCCTGATCCTGCGTAAAAGAGGTGCCGCACACGGCGCAGACATTGCGGAATCCGTTCTTCCACAACATAAGGTAATCCATGTATCCCTCTACTATTATAGCACTTCCCGTTTTTCGTATTCCCTCCTTCGAATGGTTGAGCCCGTAAAGCATTTTCCCCTTGTAATATATGGGGCTCTCCATGGTGTTGAGGTATTTCGGCTCGGAATCGTCCAGAACGCGCCCGGCCAACCCTACCACGCGGTTCGAAAGCGATTCTATCGGAAAGACGACCCTGTTCCTGAAATAGTCCCGGTAGCCGCTCCCCCCCCTGCTCTTCATGACGAGATTCAGTTCGAGAAGAATATCCCGCGATATGCCCGCCTCCATCGCCGAGCGGTAGAGCCCGTCCCAACCGGCGGGAGCGCAGCCGAGGGAGAATTCCTTTATGACGTCGTCGCCGAGCTCCCGGCGTTCCAGATACCGGCGCGCCGCATCCGCGCCGCCGTCCTCCGCGAGCATCCGCGCGTAGAAGCGCGCGGCGAAATCCATCGCCCGGTAGTACGGCTCGAGCCTCTCCTTGCGGTCCCCTCCTGCGGCGTACCGGTCGACGTCGATGCCGAGATCCTTGGCGAGGCGAGAGACCGCCTCGATAAATCCGACCCCCTCGTACTCCATGAGGAAGTGGAACGCGTTCCCCCCCTTACCGCAGCCGAAGCAGTGGTAAATCTGCTTCTCGGGATTCACCGTGAAGCTCGGGGTCTTCTCGCCGTGAAACGGGCACAGCGCCTTGTAGTTCCGGCCCGCCTTCTTCAAATCGATAAACGAGCCGATCACCTGCACGATGTCGGTGCGTTCCCGGATTTCCTCTATGATTTTCTGCGGAATCATGCGCCTGCCTCGCCGTCGCCTACCGGAGGTCGACGATCGCCACACCGTCCCCGCCGCGCGCCGGCTCTCCGGGGCGCACGGACAAAACGCGCGGATCCTTCCTGAGCACGTCGTAGAGCGCCCGCTTCAGGATGCCCCTGCCGATGCCGTGGATGACGGTCACCGTTCTGAGCCCCTGGAGCACGGCGCGATCGAGAAACGCGTCCACGAGCTCGAGCGCCTCCGCCTTCTCGAGCCCGCGGATGCTGAGCTCGCTCGGCACGGTTTCGGGAGTCTCCATCGTCCACGAAACCTTCCGGCCGGCGCGGCCTCGCTCCGTGCCGCTCGCGCGCCGGAGATCCCGCACGTTCGTTTCGACGCGCAGCCCCCCCTCGAGCTCGAGGAACGCCCGGGTGGCGTCGAGGGAGACGATGCGTCCCTCCTTGCCGAGGCTCGCGATTTCGGCCCATACGCCCGGGCGGAGCTCTTCGGGGCGCACCGGCGGCGCGCCCTTTTTCGGTTTCGGATTCTTCTGAAACCGGACCCGCTTCTCCTCGACGCGCGCGTGCCCCTCCCGGATCGCGCTGCTCGCGGCCTGCGTCGTTTTGATCTCGCGGATGATATTCTCCATGTCTCGCCGCGTCGACGAAACGATCTCGAGCGCCTCCGAGCGCGCCTTCTCGACGAGCGCGTCGCGATCCTCCTTGAACCGGTCGAGCCGGTCATGGTAGCTCGCGATGAGCTCGGTGAGCAGGCGCTCCTTCTCGACGAGCTCCCGCCGCTTCTCGGCCACGATCCGCTCCGTCTTCTCGAGGTGCGCGAGCAGCTCCTCGAGACGCAGCGATTCGCTCGAGAGACTCGCCGTCGCGCGATCGATGACGTCCCGCGGGAGCCCCATGCGCCCCGCCATTTCGATCCCCCAGCTGCGTCCCGGCACGCCCATCCGAAGCGCGAAGAGCGGCTCCAAGCGGTCGGGATCGAACTCGAGCGTCGCGTTCCGCGCGCCCGGCGCGCCGTGGGCCCACGCCTTGAGCGCCTTCAGATGCGTCGTCACGATGACGCGGCCGCACGAGCGCGCGAGACGCTCGAGCGCGGCCGTGGCGATCGCCGCGCCTTCCTCGGGATCGGTGCCGTCGCCGATTTCGTCGATGAGCACGAGCGACCGGTCGGTTGCACGCTCGATGATGAGCTTGAGCCGCGCGATGCGGGACGAGAAGGTGCTCAGCGATTTCTCGATCGACTGGTCGTCGCCGATGTCGACGAAAACTTCGTCGTGGAACGGCAGCGCCGTGCCGTGATCGCAGGGGACGAGGAGTCCCGATCCATCCATGAGCGCGAGGAGCCCGACCGTCTTGAGCGCGATCGTCTTGCCGCCGGCGTTCGGACCTGAAATGACGAGCGCCTTGAGACCCGCCTCGCACTCGAGATCGAGCGGCGTGACCGTCCGTCCCGCCCCCTCGTCGGCGAACCGTTTCTCGAGCAGGGGATGGCGCGCACCGCGCAGCGCGAGCCGTCCGTCGGCGCTGTGCTCCGGCATGACGCACCGGAACCGCCGGGCGAACGTCGCGCGCGCCGAGACGAGGTCGAACGCGAGGAGCAGATCCTGGTTGCCGAGGAGCGCTTCCTTCCGCCGCACCACGTCCGACGAGAGATCGAGGAGAATCCGGGTGATCTCGTCCCGTTCGTCCTGCAGCATCGATTCGAGCCGGTTGTTCTCGTCGACGAACTCGAGCGGCTCGACGTACAGGGACGCGCCGCTGCCGCTCGTTTGGTGAACGATCCCCTTGAGACGGCTCGCCTCGCCGCGGGGAAGCGAGACGACGTACCGTTCGCCGCGGATCGTGACGAACTCGTAGCCTTTTCCCCCGCCGATGCGGTCCGCGAAATCGGAAACGGACCGTCGCAGCCTGTTCCTGAGAACGCCGAGCTCTCTGCGCGTCTTCGCGAGCTTCGGGCTCGCGCGGTCGAGGACCTCGTGATCGGGCCCGATCGCCCGGAACACGGTCTCCACGAAATCACTCTGAAGGGAAAGCGCTTCGCGCCGCGGGGAGAGGAGCGGGAGCTCTTCCTCGTGCCGTTTCAGGTAACCGCCCAACTCCGCGGCCTTCGCCTCGGCTCCCGCGATGAGCGCGAGCTCTTCCCCCGTGAAGATATGCCCGTCCGCCTTCGCCGCGCTCACGAGCCGGTGACTGTCCCGCCAGCCCCCGAGCGGCACGCTCTCGCCGCGCTCCATGAGCTGCACGAGCTCGACCGTTTCCTCCTGCAGCCGCGCCGCCGCTGCGGGGGAATCTGCCGGGCGGAACGCGCG
>JBFYZJ010000344.1:0-2735 GCA_041309565.1 Candidatus Krumholzibacteriota bacterium | reverse complement strand
TCGAGTTCCCCCTTCGACGCGAGTATCACGGCAAGATTGATCATCCCCTGGGGCCAGTCGGGCTTCCCGGCGAGCGCGCGCCTCGCCCAGGCAGTCGCCTCCTCCGGCTTCCCGAGCCCGTGAAGGCACATCGCGATCCGGTCCTGCACCTCGGGGCTCTGATCGAGCCTCATGTAATGCTTCAAGGCTTCTTCATAATCTTCGGCATGGAAAAGAACTCGCGCGAGCTGTTTTCGGATTTCCACGTCGTCCTGAGCGGCGAGGAGCCCCTCGAGCAGCGAGCGGGCCCCCGCATAATCCCCCTTTCTATCCAGCGCTTCGGCCAGATAGCCGGAGATCTCCCGATCCCCGGGGCGCAGCCTCGAGGCCTCGGCGAGAACGCCGGCGGCTTCGCGCGGTCTCCCCTCGTTGATGAGAAGGACTCCGTACTGGACAAGAAACTCCGGAGGAGCGCCTCCGAGCGAATCCGCTTTGACGAAATAGCTCTCGGCAACGACGGGATTCGACCGGGCGAGGAGCATCCCCTTGAGCCCGTTCAGGTAGGGATCGCTCGCGTCGCGCCGGAGCCCCTCGTCGACGTGCTTGAGCGCGAGATCGCGCTTGTCGAGCTTGATGCCGGCGACGGCGAGATTCCGGTAAATGAGCGCATCGTGTTTCCCCTCGCAGAAACGTTTCGCCTCCGTGAACTCCGTCTGCGCACGGCCCGTCTTCCCGATCCGCATGAGGTAGACGGCGAAGTACACATGGCTCTCGCAGTTTTCGTAATCGGCCAGAATGCCCTGTTCGAACGCGGCGACGGCTTCCTCGCCGCGCTCCAATCCGGCGAGGGCACGCGCCCTCTGAACGAGGCTTCGCGCGTCGCTCTCCCCCGCCGCGATGAGGCTGTCGGCGGTCGCGAGCGCCTCGTCGAAGCGCTCCGCATCGAGCGCCGCGTTCACCCGCGCGTCTGCTCGCGAGCGCGCCTCGATCCACTCGCCGGGGCGGCGGACCGCCTCCTTCGCGCACGATACGAGGAGCAGCGCCGCGATCAGCGCGCATGCCGGGGATGTTCCGGGGATGATTCGCATCGAGCCCGATTGTACGGATTCGCCGGAGGATGTTCTAGCGCTTTTTCAGGCCGGGCTTTCGGTAGCCGAGGAGCCGGTGCCTCAGCCTTCCGAGGAAACAGTTGAGCGGATGATTTCTCCCCAGCGCGCCGAATACGGGCGGCCGCCGGACTCCCATGCCGGAAAGCTCGAGGGCCGCCGCGGAGTTCGTATTGTCGATCGAGTAGGCCCTCGTGAAGTGGTCGCGGGCCTCTTTCCTGCATCCCTGCGCGAGCCAGATGCGGCCGCAATTCACGAGAATGATGGGCGACCGAGGCGCGAGCTTCACGGCCTTGCAGCACAGCTTCTGAGCCTCGAGGAGATCCCCGCGCATCCCGACGCAGAGACCGTAGTACGAAAGATAGAGGGGATTTTCGCTCGAGATCCTGATCGCCTCCGCGAGAAACTCCTCCGCCTTATCAAATCTCCCTCGCACAATGCACGCTTCCGCTCGGCGAAACAGCTCCTGCGACTCGAAGGTCTCGTTCTGCAAAGGATCGGGGGTGGGCTGCGCGCTCGCCGATAACTTATTGTTAATGCTTGCGATTCTTACACCCATGTGCCGTTCCCCCCGGGATGATCGGTTTAAGCGCCCCGCGAATCCATCGAACGCTCCGATTCATTGCAAAAAATATACCCCCGAGCCGCGGCCCGGCGCGTCCGCATCCTTCATGCCGGCCGGCGCTCGTTTTTTCATCGCCGCCCCGCCTCCATTATGATATTTTGCCTGTATGAGAATCGCACCGGTGATCGCCGCCGCGTTGTCGTTCGTGTCCGTTATCGCCTCGAGCGGGCCGCTCCCGGCGCAGGAGCTCAAGGGCCGCGAGCTGCTCGGCGTCCGTCTCGGCGGCCTCGCGGCCACGGGATCGTTGAACACGGAATTCGGCGGAGGCAGCGAGATCGAGCTCCATTTCATCCACGGCATCACGAACTCGTGGGGCGTCGACGTCTCGCTCTCTTCGCACAATTTCGGCGAAGCGAAAGATCGGGACAAGAACGTTCTGTATTTCGACCGGACGGACGTCAAGCTCCAGATATTCTCCATAGCGGCCGGCGTGATCTATTACAAGAAGATCGGCGAGCGCTGGCGGCCCACCGTCGAGGGGGGGCCCGGACTCTACAGCGTGAATACCATCCTTCCCTCCGGATTCTACGAGGCGCAGAAAACCGACAACCACTTCGGAATCTACGGCGGGCTCGGCCTGCTCTATCGGCTGGCCAAGACCGTCCAGCTCAACGCGAACGTCAAGTATCACTTCGTGTTCGTCGGAAGCGACATAGAAGACACGTTGTATTTCTATACGGAAGAGAGCACCGCCGGATTCTTTCAGATCGCGGTCGGCATCATGGTCAATTCAGGGGGCTGACGCAGGCGAAGGACGACACGCCATACGAGAGGGGAAGGCACATGGACGAGAGAGAAGAGCTCCGGAACATCCTCAAGAAGCGCTCCATCCTGAAGGGAGATTTCACGCTCGCCTCGGGGCGAAAGAGCACCTACTACATCAACGGCAAGATGACGACCCTGTTTTCCCGCGGGCTGCACCTCTCGGCAAAGCTCCTCCTCGACCGCGTCGAGGGGGTCGAATACGACGCGTTCGCCGGCCCGACGATCGGCGCCGATCCCATTATCGGCGCGCTCCTCTCCCT
>JBFYZJ010000343.1:0-6120 GCA_041309565.1 Candidatus Krumholzibacteriota bacterium | reverse complement strand
AGATCGCCGACGTCGAGGTTGCGCATGAGGATCAGGAGGATAAGCGGAATGTTCAGACCGAGAAACGCCATCAGGAGTCGGTAGGAGGACACCCGCTCGGCGAGCATGACGCGTATCGGTTTTTGCTGTATCAGGACTTCTTCCATTTCACAGAAGATAGGGGAATTGCGTGCCCGCAAACCAGCATTTATTTCGTTCCTCGGCGGGCGTGAAGCGCATGGAATCAGTCCGCCTTCGTCTTGAAGTCCTTCCCGAGCCAACCCTTCGCCAGCACGAGCAGCACGGTGGAGCAAACGGCGATGAACCCGTAGATGAGCCACATCGTCTGCGTGTTGGTCTGGCCTTCCGCGGGGCAGTAGTGCGCGAGGAACCATCCCGAGTAGAGGCTCGTGATCACCTTCGTGAGGAACCACGGGAACTGGGCCACGCCCATGTAGGCGCCGGTGCGTCCCTCGGGGGCGATCTCGGCGGCGTACTGGAGGAACCGCGGCTGCCACATGGCCTCGCCGATCGTCATCAGGACGAGGTAACCCAAGAGCGTCCAGAAGCTCGGGCCGAGCGCGAGGAGGAAGGTGGGCGCGGCCATGACCGCCGTGCCGGCGATCATCATGTTGTAAACCTTGCGCTTCTGCGAGACCGCCGCGACGATGGGCACGAGGATGAAGATCAGGATCGGATTGAAGTTCGTGGCCGCCTCGAAGTGGTCGCCGATCCACGTGCCGCGATGCGCCCGTGCCACGTACATCGGGAGCGTGAGCCAGTTGTGCGCGAAAAGCGTCTGAACCGGGATGAGCGCGAAGATGAAAAACGCGAACTTCGGATCGGCGAGTGGGTGGTTCTTGAGCCACTTGATTAACGAGAACGGCTCTTTGGGCTTGGCGGCCTTGTCGGCCGGCTTCTCTTCGGCCTTGCCGCTCGCGGCCCGCGCGCCGGCGATCGCCAGTTCAGCAGTCTTCTTCGAAAGGATGGTGGCGAGGAGGAGGAGACTCATCACGGTGATGCCGACGTACACCCAGTAGGCGCCGGAGATCCCGACAGCCTTCCTGATCGGCGTGAAAAACGTGGGGAGCCACGCGCCGAGGTTCATGAGGGCGTAGAGCATCGCGTACGCCATGCCGGCGGTCTTGGGCGTCGTGAACTGCCGGACCGCCGCGTATGCGGCCGGCATCCACAGGCCGTACCCCAGTATGATGAATATCAACGCGACGAGCGAGAGGAAGAAGAGCGGCGAGAAGAGCCCGCTCGCGAGCCCGAGATACGGGCCGCCCGCGAGCAGCGAGCGCCCGACGATCATGAGGCACAAGGCCGCGATGAGCGTCACGCGGACGCCCCATTTGTCCGCGCGGCTGCCGAAGAAGAACATCGAGAGCGTGATGCCCCACGTCAGCACGCCGACCATCGGTCCCGCCTGCGTGTCCGACAGGTTGACGTATTGGTTGAAGTACATCGCGAGGTAGCCCACGACGCCGAAATAGCAGAATCCCTCGAGCAGGTACGAGGCGTTCACGCCCCACAATGCCCGCCGTGCGCGCACGACGTCGATGAACGGCTGGACGATCTCCCGGAGCGGGTTTTTCGGCTTCTCGACGGGTGTGTCGGTTTGTTCGCTCATGGGTATGTATCCCTTTCTTTGATTCTCCCTTTCGCCGCATTTTTGCAGACCGGATCGCAGAGGAGATTCTACCCGGGAGGCGAGGCGATGTAAACGGGCATTTGGCTCATTCATTCGCTTGGAAAACCCCGCTATCAATGGTAAGAATAGGGGGGGGGAGAATCTCGAATGGACGGACTCAAATTTATTCACCAGTTGATCATCATCCTCGGCTGCTCCATTCCCGTCATCTACGTCTTCAACAAGATCAAGCTGCCTTCCATCATCGGCTTCCTGATCACCGGCATCGTCATCGGGCCGTCCGGATTGGGGCTGATCGACGATAACGCGGGGATTCAGTCTCTGGCGGAAATCGGCGTCGCCTTCCTGCTCTTCACCATCGGCGTCGAAATCCCGCTCTCCCGTTTCCTGAAGCGGCTGTCCGAGATGCTCCTCACGGGCGGAATGCAGATTCTCTGCACGTTCATCGCGGGCGTGTGCATCGGGCTCGCCATGCGGTTGAGCGTCAGCCAGTCCGTTTTCGTCGGCTTCATCATCGTTCACAGCTCCTCCGCCCTGGTCCTGAAGCTCCTCAAGGACCGGGGAGACCAGGATTCATCGCAGGGGAGGATCTCCATCGGCGTCATTCTCTTTCAGGACGTGATGGTGGTGCCGATGATGCTGCTCGTCCCGTTCCTTGCGGCCGGCGCCGGGCCCGACGCCCTGTCGATCTTCTGGAAGCTGGGCAAGTCCCTCCTGATCATCGTCGTCATTCTGGTGGCCGCCCGCCGCCTCATCCCGGCGGTGCTCGAGCGGCTCGTCAGCATGAACATGCGCGACGTGCTCGTGATCGCCTCCGTGGTCATCACCATGGGGATCGCCTGGATCACCGAATCCTTGGGGCTCTCGCTCGCGATCGGGGCGTTTCTCGCGGGGCTCGCTCTTTCCGATACGGATTACACGCATCAGATCATCAGCGACATCCATCCGTTCCGCGACGTCTTTCTGTCGGTGTTCTTCGTTTCGTTCGGCATGATCCTCGACATCGATTTTCTGCGTGGGCACGCCGGCTCCATCCTCCTGACCTCGCTGACGATCATTCTGCTCAAGGCATCCATCGTCATGGGATTGGTCGGACTGCTGAAGTATCCCGTGCGTGTCGCGCTCGTATCGGGGGTCATGCTGTCGCAGATCGGCGAGTTTTCGTTCGTGCTGGCGTCTCAGGGCTTCGAGCACGGGATCATCTCCGGCTACAGCTACCAGACGTTCATCGGCTCGTCGGTTCTGACCTTCATCGTCACGCCGCTGCTCGTTTCCCTCGTGTATTACCTCGGGACGCGGAGGAGCGTTCCCGGCTTGTCGCCGGGCGTCGAGCCCCCGGCCCGGGCGCAGGTGTCCAACCATGTCATCATCTGCGGCATGGGGCTCAACGGCAGGAATCTGGTGCGGGTGCTCAAGGAAACCGCGATCGGCTACGTGATCGTCGACATCAATTTTCAGAAGATCAAGAAATTGAAAGGCGCTGAGGGAAGGAACGCGATCTGGGGGGACGCCTCGCAGGCGGATATCCTGCGGAGGGCCAACGTGGAGGCCGCGCGCGTCATGGTGATCGCGATCTCCGACCGTTTTCTCGCCAAGAGCTGCCTCTTGCGCGCAAAGGCACTCAATCCGCATCTGTACGTCATCGTACGAACGAAGTACCTCGCCGATATCGATGACCTGCTCGCGATGGGCGCGGACGACGTGATCCCCGAGGAGTTCGAAACCTCGATTCAAATATTCAGCCGGGTGCTCAAGATGTTTCACATTCCCAACAGCGTCATTCTCGCGCAGGGGAATATCATCCGCAACAAATCGTACGGTGTGTTCCGCGAGGTGCGCTACACGCAGGAGGCGTTCGACCAGATCAGCCAGATCCTCGCGCAGGGGACCATCGAAACGTACTACGTGGCCGCCGCGAGCCCGATCGTCGGGCGAAGCATCAGGCAGATCAACCTCAAGGCCCTGTCGGGCGCGATGATCATCAACATCATCCGGGACAATCAAACGATCACCAATCCGCCCAGCGAGTTCGTTCTTCGCTCGGCCGATCAGCTCATCCTCTTCGGCGACCACGGCGCGATAGACGTCGCGCTGAGAATACTCGAGGGGAAAGGGACCGGTGCGGGGGTGTACGATCCCGCGGGCGAGGGTAATCCTCGATGAGACCGACGGCCGAAACAGTCCGACGGGAAATGCACGACGCGCTTGCGCGCGCCGGTGAAGCGCGGCTCGCCTTCACGAGGAAGGCGCTCCGTATGCTGCCCGGGCTCGACGCTCCCCGGATTCTCGATGTCGGATGCGGTCGGGGCGATCCGACCCTCGAGCTCGCCGCATTGACCGGCGGCGAGATCGTTGGATTGGACATCGACCGTCGATCCCTCGATGATATGTCGGCGCGCGCCGCCGAGCGAGGTCTCGCGGGGCGCGTCCGCGCGGTGCTCGGATCGATGATCGAGATGGAGTTCGCGAGCGAGAGCTTCGACCTCGTCTGGGCGGAGGCCTCGCTGCATGTCGTCGGATTCGAAGCGGGGCTCGATATTGCCCGCCGGCTTCTGAAGCCGGGCGGATTCCTCGTGATCCACGAGATGGCGTGGGTTCGTCCGAATCCGCCCCCCGCGCTCGCCGACTACTGGCGGGACCGGCACGCCTCGGTGCTCGCGGTGCCGGAGTATCTTGCGGCGATCCCCCGCCATGGGTACGAGCTCGTCGGCCACTTCATGCTGCCCGAAGATTTCTGGTTGAGAGAATACTTCGAACCCCTCGAGCGCATGATCCGCGAGCTTCGAGAGCGGCATGCGGGAGACGCCGGGATTCTGAGCATGCTCGAAGGGGAGGAGCGGGAAGTCATTCTCCACAGGAAATGCTCGAGCTGGTTCGGCTCGGCCTTCTTCGCGATGCGCAAGCCGGACTGACCGCTCGGAAGGGAGGAAGCATATGAAGGCGAGAATCGGAGAGCACCCCCGGGGGGATTCCGGGCAGCTGGCGGCGCTCGTTCTATTCCTGATCGTCTGGGTGGGCGACTCGTTCTTCTTCAAGCTGACGACTTTCTTGGCGATTCATGCGCCTCTTGCCCTGCGGCTCGCCGTTCCGATCTGCGCGCTCGGGCTCAGCGCCATCCTTTTCAAGGCGGCGCACGTCGTCGTGGAACACGAGGGAGGTCCCGCAGGCGTCATTTCGAGCGGCGTCTTCCGGTATGTCAGACACCCCCTCTATCTGGCGAGCGTCGTGCCGTATTTCGGATTGAGCGTCGCGACGTGCTCGCTCGCGTCCCTGTGCCTTTCCGCGCTGATATTCGTGTTCTACGATCGCATCGCGAGCTACGAGGAGCGCTTTCTCGAGAGGGAGTTCGGCGAAGCCTATCGGAGCTATAAACTGAGCACGGGCAAGTGGATTCCGCGCATTCGAACGCGCGATCCCGCTTGCCCGCACTCATCTTGATCGAAACTGGTCACATCCGACCCCGGGCAGAGCCCGCTCAGGGCTTCCAGACCTCCCAGACCTTCCCGACCAGCGCCGGACCGGGTTTCAGCGTCACCTGGCCGGGCTGCCAGCCGGAAGGCGTCACCTCTCCCGTCTTCTTGACGTGCTGGAACGCCTTGATCTGCCGGATCAGCTCATCGGGATTGCGCCCGACTTCCGGCGTGAGCACCTCCATGGCGCGGATCACGAAGTCCGGATCGATGATGAATCTGCCCCGGATATCGACGCCGGCGGCTTCATCAAAGACTCCGTACGCCTGGCCTATCTTGCCCCCTGCGTCGGAGAGCATGGGGAACGGAACGCCCCCCTTGACCATCTTCGACAGCTCCTCCGCCTGCCAGATCTTGTGCACGAAGCGGCTATCGGTGCTCATCGCGAGCACTTCGACTTCGAGCTTCCTGAATTCATCGTAACGGGCGGCGACCGCCGCCAATTCCGTCGGTCAAACGAAGGTGAAGTCGCCCGGATAGAAGCAGATGACGATCCATTTGCCCTTGTAGTCCGAGAGCTTCACGGTCTTGAATCCAGCGTCGGCGACAAACGCATTCGCCTCGAAATCGACCGCCGGGTACCCGACGAGTGGGCGCATTCTCTCCACCTCCTTTGCCGGAGCATTCGCACTCCCGCCTTCCGGCCGCTGCGCGGGCGCCATCGGCCCCGCGGCCGGCTTCACACAGCCTTCCTTCATCTCAGCCACTGCGTTCCTCCCTTCAGGCTGACTTCCTCCATGGTTCATTGCCAACGCTCGGGCGCTCCTCGGAATCTGTTAGCAATGAGGATGTGCGGAAAGCGTAGCACGTTTCAACGGCATTGAGAATTATTTTTCTCGACGGGGGGCAAGAGCCCGCTCTATACTGCATCCGATCGGTCACAGGGATGTCCGCAAACCATGGATAGGAGGTGTAGGATGGCGAAACGCAGAGTCCGTGCCCTGCTCGCGGCCGGCCTTCTCGCTGCGGTTGCGCTCTTGCTTATCCCCGCCGGCGACTCGACGCAGGGTTTGGCTG